>NZ_JBXBCF010000080.1:0-69076 GCF_056784235.1 Kovacikia sp. CALU 1929 | reverse complement strand
TCCCTGTGAGCCTGTGGCTCAGTTAGGTTCCTAGTTGTGTCAGTGCCTTCCCGAAAGGGGGGGCGCTTTTTTTTATGGGAGGGTGAGGGGGGAGGAGGGAGGGGTTGTTAATTGTTGGTTGTTAGTTGTTAGAGAAAGGGAAAAGTTGAGCGTTGAAAGTTAAGAGTGGTGATGGGTAATCGGTTGACCAATGACCAATCACTGAGAACTACTGTCCACTGACCACCTTCTAACAACTAACAACTCTTCACCCCCCCCACCTCACACCTGCTTCACCTCTTTCCCTTCAGTAGGTAAGTCTGCATCTTTCCCTTACCTTTAACCGGAATCGTACCCCGCTCTTCTAGCAGGTATCTTTCCTTGAGGCTTTGGTAAGTACTGTCTGTAACCTGGATTGCCCCTGGAAAGCCGTGGGACTCCATCCGGCTGGCGGTATTCACCGTATCACCCCAGAGGTCATAGATAAATTTTTTGGTGCCAATGACTCCTGCCACTACGGGTCCCGTGCTAATGCCAATGCGAATGCTGAAGGATTCACCCGTTTCACTATTGAACTTAGAGATAGCAATCTGCATATCCAGTGCCATGTCAGCGATCGCCTCGGCATGGTCGGGGCGATGTTTGGGAATACCCCCCACCACCATATAGGCATCCCCAATTGTTTTAATCTTCTCCAGCCCGTGTTCCTCTGCTAAATTGTCGAACGCAGAGAAAATGTGGTTGAGCAGGTTGACCATTTCGATTGGTGAGCGATGGGTGGAAATGCCCGTAAAGTCTACAATATCGGCAAATAAAACAGTGGCTTCGGCAAAGCTGTCGGCGATCGTGCTCTGAGTCTGTTTCAGTTGCTCGGCAACGGGGCGGGGAAGAATACTTAACAGCAGTCGTTCAGATTTCTCTTGCTCTGCCTGGAGTTGTTTCAGGTATGCCTGTTCCTGATCCCGCAGGCGTTTTTTCTCAAGACAGGCATTGATGCGAGCTTTCAACAACGTCGGGTTAAATGGCTTGAACAGGTAATCTTCTGCTCCCAGTTCAATGCACCGCACCACGCTGTCAATGTCATCCAGGGCAGAAACCATGATGACCGGAATATGGCGTAGAGCCGGATCGGCTTTAAGATGCTCCAACACTTGATAACCATTCATTTCTGGCATCATGATGTCGCAAAGAATCAGATCAAACGGCTGTTCCTTTAACCGCTCGATCGCCTGCCTGCCATTTTCAGCCACAACGACTGTGTGTCCCTGACGCTGAAGCCGACGCGAGAGCAAATCACGGTTTGCTTCAACATCATCCACTACAAGCATTGAGCCTTGTTCGGCGTTCATGGTTACCTCATTTATCCAGCCACCCCTGGCAACTCCAATCTAGTGGGAAATCACAGCGGTATATCAGGGTTAAAGGGATCAATTAATGACCACCCCTAGCCTTCCACAGAAGACCTGCAATCAACACAGATCGCAACCAAATTTTTCACTTCGGTAAGTAGTTCTTCGCGGTTAAAGGCTCCTTTCTGGAAAATTCGCTCTACAGACCCCTTTAACTTCAGATGGTCTTCGGCGGTGATATCCTTGGCGGTGACAATGACAATAGGTAGCGATCGCCACTCTGGTCGTTGCTTCAGTTCAGCAATCATCTCAAACCCACCCATTTCGGGCATCATCAAGTCCAGCAGAATAATTTCTGGCAACTCTTTTTCTAGCAGTTGCAACGCAATCCGTCCATTTTCCGCCTCGGTTACCGTCCATCCCTCCTTCTCCAAAATCTGCCGGAGAAGTTCACGGTTAATTGGGTCATCCTCCACTAGCATGATAGAGCAGGGAGGGGTTTCGCAACGATACTTCTTTAGCACCATTGATAGCTGATGACGATCGACAGGCTTGGTCAAATAGTCCGAAGCACCCAGAGCATAGCCGATCTTCTTGTCATCCATCATGGTTACCATGATGACCGGAATGTCAGCCAGTTTGGGGTCAGATTTAAGAGCAGAAAGCACCGCCCAGCCGTCCATACTCGGCATCATCACATCCAGAGTAATCGCGTCGGGGTGAAACTCCCTGGCTTTACGAATGCCCTCGGCTCCACTACCTGCCAGTTCCACCCGAAATCCTTCTTTGTTGAGAACCCGTACCATCAGGTCATGCATGGTAGGGTCGTCATCAATCACCAGGACCGTACTGGCTCCAGAGGGCTGGGATGCTAGATGCGTCGCATGGGCAGGAACGGTTTCTGGGTTGGCTTTGGGATCCGTCATGTTCACAGGCAGTGCCATTTTGAAGGTGGTCCCTTTACCGAGGTCACTTTCTGCCGTAATGTCGCCTCCCATCATCTGGCAGAAGCGCTTCGTAATTGCCAGCCCTAACCCGGTTCCCCCATATTTGCGGGTGGTAGACGCATCTGCCTGGGTAAACGCCTCAAACAAACGACTCATTTGCTCAGCGCTCATACCGATGCCCGTGTCAGAAACGGTAAAGAGCATAAACGATGAAGGATGTACGGTTTTGCTGGTCTCGTAGTGTCGGATCAAGGATGACTCTTCCCCTTCATCTATTACCTCTAAACCCTCATCCTTTCTCTCGATTGTCAGCGTGATTGTCCCCTGGTGGGTGAATTTACTGGCATTGCTGATCAGGTTGAACAGGTTTTGCCGGAGTTTGACCAGGTCGGCGTGCATCGTGCCGATATCATTTGGACAGTTGAGAATTAGAGTGTTGCCGTTTTTCTGAACCAGGGGTTGAACGGTGTGGATAATCTCAGCGATCGCAGTCGCAAGGTCAAAGGTTTCCAGATAGAGGTCCATCTTGCCTGCCTCAATTTTGGACAGGTCAAGGATGTCATTAATTAAACCCAACAAGTGTTTGCCTGCACTGTTAATTTTGTCCAGATCGGGCATCAGGTCATCATGCCCCATATCCTGAGCATCTTCCTGAAGCATTTCGCTGTAGCCAATGATGGCATTCAACGGAGTCCGCAGTTCATGGCTCATGTTGGCAAGAAACTGGCTTTTGGCTTTGCTTGCCTGTTCCGCCGAATCTTTGGCTTTCTGCAAATCGATCGCCCCTTGCTGGCGTTCTTGCTGATATTTGCCTAAGGTTTGCAGCATCGTATTAATGTTAATCGCCAGCCCGGACAGTTCATCCTGCCCGATTGCCGAAACACGTCCTGACAGATCCCCTCCAATCCCAATGCCGCTAACCTCCTGACTAAGCTGGCTGATCCGGGATAACACCAGCTTTTCCAGTAGCAGCAGGGTCATTCCGCCAAATACCAGTCCCGCAATCCAGATTGCCCAGGTGAGGAAGCGCAGGGTTGCCTGTCCCTGGTGATAAATGGTACGGGGAGCGTCTGCCCGGATGAGTAAAGCTGGATTACCGTAGATATCGTTGAGCAAAGCATATCCGGAAATGGTTTGCTCACTGGCCGCTTTCACCACAATGGGCGGGTCCATCTGAAGGGCAGATTGAACTGGTTTTAACCCCGCTGGAATTTCAGTCTGGTTGGTTCCATGCAAAAAAACTGGAAATCGGGTTAATCTGGCAAAACGAAAGGCTTCCCCACTGTCCAGGTAGCGCCCAACAATTAAAACGCCTCGAATTGGACCCTGCCCCTCACTGGTCAAAATGGGACGTGAAACAACCAGCATGGGACCTTCAGGCAACAACACAATGCCATGCAGGCTGCTGGCGGGATAAAAGTGTTTCAAAAGAGGGTCGCTCCGCACCAGATGGGGTTTCAGCGCGGCTGGTATGGGTACCTTTTTACCACTTTTAAGGTCAAATCCTGTGCCAAACACGACTTGACCAGAGGTATTGATAAACATCATCAGGTTGACTCGCATGTAAGTGAACTGCGGGTCAACTAAATTGGACTGGATAAATGCCTGATTTCGATCCTGGATAAATTGGTAGGCATCATCCCACATTGCCCAGTCATTAAAGCTTTCGCTAAGTTGCTCCAGGTTTTGACCGAATACGCTTAAAACCCCCTTCATGATCTGGCGGGTGTCTTGCTCTTCTGCCTTGGCGGAATTACCCAGCAATAGGGCTGAAGAAATACTGTATAAAACAGCATTCAGCCCTATTAGGGTCGCTCCGATAATCAATAGGGTTCGTTTACGCAAAGTCATGGCAAAACAACTCCCGGCTGGTAGGGCATGGTTAGACGCAGACCCTTGACTGGATGCAAGTGATGATCAGCTTACGCACCTTGATTAAAAATTTCTCGCGGCTGTAGTCTTCCTGCTGAAATAGGATTTCAATGGAACGGTTGAGGTACAGGTGGTCTTCTGTGGAAAGCTCTTTCGCGATCGCAACCACAGTGGGCAGGTCGTGTAACTGCGGATGTTGACGGAGGTTGGCAAGAAATTCTAAGCCCTTCATATCCGGAGGCATCAGATCCAGGAGCACCAGATCGGGTTGAATCTGGTTGGCTAACTCTAGAGCGAGGTGAGAGTTTTCAGCGATCGCCAATGTCCAGCCTTCTTTTTCCAGTAAGCGCTGGATCACCTGGCGAGTGGTGGAATCTTCTTGCACCAGCAGAATAGTTCCACTGGTCAGATTGTCCAGGTAATGGCGTAGCAGTAGGGTAATTCGTTTGAAGTCAGCCGGTTTCATCAGGTAGTCAGAGATGCCAAGGGTGAAGCCGGTGCTCTGGTCTTTGGTGATCGCCATCATCATCACTGGAATCTCTGCCAATACGGGATCCGCTTTGAGCGCCGATAGGATTGCCCAGCTATCATTCTCTGGCATCATCAGATCCAGCAGAATTAGACAAGGATGGAGTTCCCGTGCTAGCCGTCGTCCTTCTTCGCCAGACCAGGTAGTCACCACCCGAAACCCTTCTTGGTTTAAGATTTTGACCATCAGGTCGCGCACTGTGCGATCGTCATCTATGACAAGAATCAATCCACTATCCCCAGGCAACGTGGAAGTTTCTGGTTGAACTTGCAGATCTGAAGCATGGGCGGCAAAGACCGTGGAAACCTGATGGTCAATTACATCAACCGGCAACGAAACGGTGAACACAGATCCCTTTTCTTGAGTACTGTCTACCGAAATCGTTCCTCCTAGCATTTGGCAGAACCGCTGACTCAGTGCCAGACCCAAGCCGGTGCCACTGTATTTGCGAGTGGAAGAATTGTCACCCTGGTTGAACACTTCAAAAATGGTTTCCTGGAGATCCGGATGGATGCCAATGCCAGTGTCGGAAATGGTGAAGGTTAGAGAGGGTAAGGAGTGCCGGGTGTCGGGTGTTGGGTGTCGGGTGCCGGGTGCCGGGTGCTGCGTATCGGCAAATTCCTCCAGATCTACTGGACCTTGTAGCTTGTGCCCTGTACCCAATGTCCTTTCCCCATCGCCCCATCTTTTCTCCACTGCAAGGGTAATGGCTCCTTGCTCAGTAAACTTGCTGGCGTTACTCAACAGGTTGAGCAGGGTTTGCCGAACTTTGCTCAGGTCAGTATGCATCGTGCCCAGGTTATCAGGGCATTGAACGGTCAAGGTGTTGCCGTTTTTCTTAACCCAGGGTTGGGCAGTGGTGACCACCTCCTCAATCAGGGATAGGATATCGAAGTGCTCAAGGTAAAGATCCATCTTGCCTGCCTCGATCTTGGAAATATCCAAAATGTCATTGATCAGAGCGAGCAGGTGTTTACCAGAGGAATGGATTTTGTCGAGGTCAGGGATCAGTCCAGGGTCTAGTGCTTGAATATCTTCTAGCAGAATTTCGCTATAGCCAATGATGGCATTGAGGGGAGTTCGCAGTTCGTGGCTCATGTTTGCCAGAAAGATGCTTTTAGCCCGGTTGGCGCTTTCTGCGTCCGCTTTTTCTAACTGTAATTGTTCCAGGTATGCCTGTTCCTGGTCACGCAGGTGTTTGCGCTCTAGGCAAGCATTAATGCGGGCTTTCAACAACACTGGGTTAGGCGGTTTAAACAGGTAGTCTTCTGCCCCCAATTCAATGCAGCGAATCAGGCTGTCCAGATCGTCTAGCCCAGAAACTATGATGACGGGGATGGAGGTGGTTGTAGGATCAGACTTGATCAGTTCCAAGGTCTGAAATCCGTCCATTCCTGGCATCAGAATATCAAGCAGAATCAGGTCAAAGGGCTGGCTTTTTGCCAAATGAATGGCTTCTCTACCGGTTGCAACCGCTGTGACATTCAGGTTGTACTGGCGTAACTGGCGGGAAAAGTAGATGCGGCTAGGTTCGTCATCATCGGCAACCAGCACATGGGGTAGATCGGTCATGCTCCCACCTCCTTACCCAGACATGCCTGGATTTTGCCCATTAACCGGGGAAACTCAACGGGTTTGGTGTCGTAGTCGTCGCAGCCTGCCTGGATGCACTTGTCGCGATCGCCCGCCATGGCGTGGGCAGTCAGCGCAATAATTGGAATGGACTGGGTTTGGGGCAGAGATTTAAGTTGCCGCGTGGCTTCCCACCCGTCCAGCACCGGCAAGCTCATATCCATCAAAATCAGATCGGGGACTTCAGTGCAAGCCATTTTTACACCCTGCTCACCGTCAACCGCAACTAAAATCTGATATCCTTTGCGCTCCAGACGACGAGAGAGCATGTCCCGGTTCATTTCGTTGTCTTCAACCAGTAGAATTTTAGCCATCAGTTTCCTCCCCTAGCCTGGGGCGTTGCTGAATACAGGTCTGCACAAGGTCACGCACTTCTCCCAACAGTTCCTCTCGGTTGTAAGCCCCTTTTTCCAGAATTCGTTCCACATAGCCATTGAGATTGAGGCGATCGGTTGGGGTCAAATCCATTGCCGTGACGACCACGACAGGAATTTGCCGCCAGTTGGGTTGAGTTCGTAACTCCTGAATAAACTGAAAGCCATCCATCTCTGGCATCATCAGATCCAGCAAGATCAAATCAGGTTTGGCTTCGGCGACCCGTTCCAGGGCAACGCGCCCATTTTCTGCTTCGGCGATCGCCCAGCCTTCCTTTGCCAGAATGCGATGGAACATCTCGCGGGTGGTTGGGTCATCCTCTGCAATCAGGACATGGGCAACGGGCGATGCCCGTTCATCGGGAGATTTGGGCTGATATCGGTCTAACACAGTTGCCAACCGCTTATAGTCGATCGGCTTGGTCAGATAGTCGGCGGCTCCCAGGGCAAAGCCCAGATTTTTATTATCTACAATCGTCAAAACGATCACTGGAATGTCTGCCAGATCGGGGTCTGCCTTCAGACTGGAAAGGACAGTCCAGCCATCCATCATCGGCATCATCACATCCAGGGTAATGGCATCGGGGTGAAGTTCCCTAGCCAGGTGCAGTCCTTCCTGCCCATTAGGTGCGGTTTCAACCTGAAAGCCTTCTTTGCTCAGGTAACGCACTAACAAATCGCGCACTGTAGGTTCATCGTCAATCACTAGCACGGTAATGTCTTTGGCGATCGGAGTCGTTTTAGCAGGGGCGGGAACAGTGGCAGGGGCTAAATCTGGGTGTTGTTCGGATTTGGAGTTTTCCACCCTAACGGGCAAACAAACGGTAAAGTCCGATCCCTGCCCCAGTTCACTGTTCACGGTAATGTCGCCTCCCATCATCTGGCAGAAACGACGGCTAATTGCCAATCCCAGCCCAGAGCCACCATACTTGCGGGTGGTGGATGCATCTGCCTGGGTAAATGCCTGAAATAACCTGTCCACCTGCTCTTGAGACATACCAATGCCGGTGTCGGAGACGGTGAACGTGACAGAAGGTGCCCGTACTTTGTCCCCGTTGCCCTGCCCTAGATCCCCATCTCCCCCCGTCTTTTCCACCGTTAATGTAATCGTCCCTTTCTCTGTAAACTTACTGGCGTTGCTGAGCAAGTTCAGGAGACTCTGGCGAACTTTCGTCAGGTCAGCGTACATGGTGTCCAGATTGTCAGCACATTGGATGACCAGAATATTGCTGTTTTTCTCGATCATGGGCTGAATGGTCGCTCTTACCTCATCAATCACGTCGGCAATGTGGAAAGCTTCCAGGTAGAGTTCCATTTTGCCTGCCTCGATTTTGGAAATATCGAGGATATCGTTGATTAATCCCAGCAAATGTTTGCCTGCCCCATGAATTTTGCCCAAATCGGGAATGATATCTTCATAGCCCATATCCAGCGCGTCTTCCTGAAGCATTTCGCTATAGCCAATGATGGCATTGAGGGGAGTCCGCAATTCATGGCTCATATTGGCAAGAAACTGGCTTTTGGCACGGCTGGCGGCTTCGGCAGCTTCTTTCGCTTTAAATAGTTCTTCGGCGGCTTGTTTGCGCTCGGTAATGTCTTTGACAATGCCTTCGTAATAGAGCAGGTTGCCATCGTTATCATGGACAACGCGGGCGTTTTCGGCGATCCAGATGACGCTACCATTGCGGCGGTAGACCTGGGACTCAAAGTTATTCACAGCGCCATATTCTGCCATCAAGTGGATGAATTGCGATCGCCGTTCAGGATCGACGTAAAGCTGATGATCAATATGGTTGGATAAGTTAGCGATCAGATCGGCGGGCGAGTCATAGCCATAGATCTCTGAGAGGGCAGGGTTAGCACTGATATATCTGCCGTCTGCGGTAGTTTGAAAGATGCCATCCGCTGCGTTTTCAAAAATGCTGCGGTATTTTTCCTCTGCCTGTTGCAGGGCAAGCTCAGCCTGTTTACGCTCGGTAATGTCCATCGTGACACCACTGAGCAAGATTGGCTTACCGTTAGCATCTCGCGCTACGTTACCCCGACTGTTGACCCAATGAATGCTGCCATCTTTCCAGATAATGCGATACTCTGCGTTATATTCTGAGGAATGCTCCAGGGTTCGAGCTTGTTCTTGTTCCAGGGTATGGCGATCGTCGGGGTGAACCAGTTTCAGAAATTCCTGGTAGCTGGGATTGAAGTCATCTGGATCCACGCCAAACACGTCCGCTACTTCCTGAGACCATTTTTCCTCGTTGGTTACAATATTCCATTCCCATGCTCCCATCTTGGCAGCAGCGAGCGCGACGCGCAGAAGTTCCTCCTGGTCGCGGAGGGCGACCTCTGTTTGCTGACGCTTGATGAACTGCCCAATCTGGTCGCCTGTTGTCGTCATCATTCTCATCAGGTCAACATCGGGTTCATGTATTTTTTGATTGAAGAATGCCATCATCCCAACGACCTGATCCCCTGCCCGGATTGGAAAGCCAAAGGCAGATCGTAGCCCTGATCGGATTGCCTCTTCTCCGCGCAGAAAGCGATCGTCTTTAGTGACATCTGCAATCCAGATAGGCTGCCCAGTACTCCAAACCTGCCCATTCATACCAACGCCATAGGCAAAGGTCATTTGATGGCTACTGATATCAAATTCTGAGATTTTTGCTGAAGCACTGCTCCAGCTTTTAACAAATTCCAGACAGTTGGTATGGGGATTCACCAGCCAGAGATTGCCCAGATCCCACTTCAGGCTCTCACAAATTCCCTGAAGAATGAGGGGGGCTGCTTCACTAAGACTGGTGGCTTCTGCCAGGGTGCGGGCAATTGCATACTGGGTGCTGAGGCGCTGGTCTATTCGCTTCCGCTGATTCAGGCTGCGGGCAAACGCAACAAAGACTGCAAATACTGCCAGCAAAACTAACAGGCCAAAGAACCGAATCTGCTGCTTTTTCTGGACGAATTGGTTAACTCGGTACTGGAGTAACCGATCCAGGGCAGGAGAGACGGTGTCGTAGAGTTGGAACTGATTGGCGATCGCCTGATCGGCTAACACAACCACTTCGCCCGGTTTAACGGATCGCGATTGTGTCCCCACTTGCCGGATTAGTTTAGACAAATTCCTGCCACTCCCTATCGCTTTTTGATAAGCCAGTAAGAGTTCAGGGCGCAAGTCAGGATTGAAACCGAAAGCAACTTCCTGTCCACGGGAGATGGCTTTCAGGGCGGAATCCAGTGCATTCGATAAGCCAATTAACTGGACACGCTCGTTTAGAGATATGGAACCACTGAGGGCTGCCCCTTCCCCAATTTCGCCTGCCTGGGCAGAACTTTTGATCGCATCTGGCAAAGCGTTGACGGTGGCATCCATCAGATAGTAGGTATCCAGATCGGGATCCAGGATCAGGTTCGAGGTATCACCAACGTGGGCAATTAACTCCAAAATTTGGTTGATCAGTATTGCATGGAGTTGGAGCGTACTTTCTTTCTGAAAAACCGGCAACCCTTCCTTTAGTTGGTTCCACTGGATGGTTAACTTACTCCACAATGCCTGGGTTTGCAGTTTAGTCCCTAGATCGTTCTCCAGCGTATCAAGGGCGACGATCGCGGCATCAATTTCAGCCTGCTGGTTCAGGAGTTGCGGTTTCACCGTGGCATCGCTTTGAGCATCAAGGGCAAGCCGTTGATGCTGGATCATTTTTTGCAAAAGGTGGCGCAACGAGGTGTTGAACTGCACGCCGATTTTTTCTTTTTCTGCAAAGTCAATGCTGACGTTAATCTCAGCTACCAACCGATTGATCACCACCACAAACGGCACTGTAAAGACAAGAAATAAGCCAATTAAGATTTCTCGTCCAGCAAGATACTTCAGTGCGTTTTTTCTCATGGGTTAGCCTCGGTTGCTAGAAGTGATTGAAAGCAGGTTTCCTTCAACTATTGGCTAGGGAAAGGTGGCTAGGGAAATAGGTGGCTAGGGAAAAGGTGGCTATCATCTATCCATCCACCTGCAACTGTGGTTGACTCATCTGAAAATCGCTGTAAGCCAGGGTCAAAACTAGATCCTTGGCACTTGAGGTTAACCAGCCCACAGACTAATCTATCTCTGTAACGCTCTACCAACCCTACCAGCAGAAAGTCCGGACAATTGAGCAGAAGAAGAAAAATTTTTCTTATTACATAGTTTGGCAGCGAAAATTGTAGGGTTCACCCTGAGTCAGCCCACCGCCCCTAGTGGGGTGTCAGATTGAGCTTATAGTTCCCCAAAAAATCCGTAATCTCACTTCTAAAGCGATCGCTGGCGATAAAATTTAGCCATAATTGAAGTTAAGATTCAGCAAATTTACGGAAAAATTCCGGAACCAGCCCAGAGGAACTTGAGGGTCGGGTCTTTTTGTGTAGCGATTTTTACACTGCCAGATAGGTCAACTCTTCAGAGATAGCCTGTAGCAGTTCAGGCAACTTCACGGGTTTTACCAGGTAGCGACAGGCACCCAAACTGAGTGCCCGCTGCTGATCTGACTGAAAGGCATAGGCAGAAACCACAATCACCGGAATCTTTAGCCACTCTGGTTTCTGTTGAATTTGCTGAAGCAGGGTGTACCCATCAACATCTGGTAGCTTTAAGTCCAGCAGAACCAAATGAGGCTTAAACTGACTCATGGCAGCAGCAAATGTACCTCCTCTAGGTAGGCTAAGAACCTCGTATCCACAGTACTTTAGATAATCAGTCATCAATTGACGATTGATATCATTATCCTCTATCAGAAGTATTCGGATAGTT
Organism: Kovacikia sp. CALU 1929; assembly: GCF_056784235.1. Taxonomy (NCBI): domain Bacteria; kingdom Bacillati; phylum Cyanobacteriota; class Cyanophyceae; order Leptolyngbyales; family Leptolyngbyaceae; genus Kovacikia; species Kovacikia sp. CALU 1929. Next base: position 57,620 of record NZ_JBXBCF010000080.1, on the reverse strand, counting down.
ACCTCTGGATTAGATGTCGAAGCGGTAAACATTGCCTATTGCTGCCTATCGACCTAATAACTTAGCGTTCATTACCTAAACTTATATATAGCAGCCCTAAATTACGTATGAGAATGAGGGGTTTTGTGGTTTTGTGAGAAAGAATTCCCTTGGAATCCTTTCTCACAATTCAAATCGAATCGCTATAGTTAAAAGTCTTTTTGAGAATCCATTCGATTAGCCTGGAATAACTTTAGCCTGATTCAGACAATTCTGCGAAGCTAGATAATGGTGGAATAAGCAGAAGCAAAGAGGTTATTGATTCCGCAAAAACATCATGCCGCTATATAGCTGGAATGCCGAGTCCCAATGGCTTTCTGAATGACGTAGAAGATGGATATGGGATTTGAGCCGTCTCAAGGGAATTATAAAATCGGATGCGGTGTCGGCAAAGGCAGTGAAGTCTGCCCAGACAGGGCGATTGGGTAACTGTTGGTTCAGCAGTTCTAGTAAGTGGTTCCAGTTTGTCCGAATGGTGTTGCGATCTAATTTTCCAACCGTTCCTTGCCTGGGGACGACTGAAATACCCTGATGAAAATCGTACTGGGTATCCTGCAAGCGCAGGATGCAGCGTCTACCGGGCAGGTGGAGATCGCAAAGGTGGCTATAGTCCTGAGTCGCTTCCTTGCGCTCCAGGCGATCGCGATAACCCAGGGTTAACACTTGCTCAAATACGGGTAGCATCCCCTCCACTCGCTGGCTGATCTCCGACCAATCAAACGTCAGCGTGCCCAACTGGTCATGTTCATTACGACAAACAACGTTGACCTTGGGTGAAATGGACTGGAAATAGCTGACCTGAAACACCTGAATTTTTTGCAGTTCAGGGAGAGGTGCCCAAAACACTGGAACTCCGGCATCAAGAAGCTCCTGACCATAGACCTGCAATTCACCCACGGAACCACTGCGGTAGAGCCGCCATCCCCGACTGGGCAGTAGCATCCTTGCGGTATAAGCATCTAACTTCATGACACTGGCAAAATTTTGCACGGCTGCCCCACGGTCATCTCCCGCTATTGCCTCCAGAACCATAAATCCGGGTTCACTGTTGGACGGATCACTGGTTGTTTGGGCGATCGCCTGTTGGCGGCGCTCTCGCCGCCTATCCTCTACCCGCTGTATCCCCTGCCGGGACTGGATCACCAGTTTCGAGTTGGTCGCATTCCGTAACAATTGGCGATAGGTTTCCTCTGCGGTGTCAAGCTTTCCAGCCACCTCCTGCAACCGGGCAGTATAGAGTTGCACCCACGGATCGTGAGGCGACTGCTTCAGCAGCTCTTTCAACAGTTGGGCAGCCGTCTGATAATCCTGACGTTCAAAGGCAGCAGCTACTTGGTCGAGCATAGGAGGAGGAGAGGGGGAGAGAGGGGCAGAGGAGCAGAGGAGTAGAGGAGTAGAGGGAAGGGGGAGAAAGTTTTGGAGGTATGAAGTTTGGTTTTATAAGCTTTCCAAAGAATGAAGCTTTCAACAGCCATTGCCGAGGCACAAGCTTGGCAACGAAAGCACGGCAGATATATTCCTAAACTTTAGAAATGTTCCCTCTCAATTCTTAACTCAAAATTCTCAACTCTCAACTCTCAACTCCCAACTCCCAACTTTCAACTCTCAACTCTCAACTCCCCCATCGTTTCCTTCCTCCCCCCAGCTTCATAAACTGCTGCCACTAAGGATAGGGCAACAATTGGAGCGGTGACTGCCCGGAGAATGCGGGAGCCAAGGGAGACTGGATGATACCCTGCGGCGATCGCTTGCTCAATTTCGGGTTCTGTCCAGCCCCCTTCGGGACCGATGGTGATAATAAGGGGCAGGGGAGACAATGCCAGGGGGAGGAGGCGGGTAAGCAAGTGGGGAACTGACTGACGGGTAACGCAGATGTATTTAAGGGAGGACGAATCGCTAGTGTTTAAGAATTGGTCAAAAAGGGCAGGTTCCAGAATCGTGGGAACGATCTGGCGTTCGGATTGTTCGGCAGCTTCCTGGGCGATCCGTCGCCAGCGTTCCAGCTTTTGGGGGCTGGGGTTAAGCAAGGTGCGATCGCTGATCACCGGCGCAATGGTTGAAACTCCCAATTCTGTAACCTGGCGCACGACTTCATCAAACCCGCTTCCCTTGGGCAATGCCATGACCAGAGTAGTCGTGACAGCCAATTCGGTGTCGCTGATCAGGGGTGCCAAAATTTCTGCCTGGACTTGAGCCGAAGCCGCTGTTTCTCCCAGAGTTGCTACCCAGGAATGCCCCTGTCCATCCATTGCAACAAAGCGATCGCCCGACTTTAAACGCAAAACCCGCAACAGATAATGCATCTGCTCCGGGTTCAAATCAATTTGCTGATTCTGAATTTGCTGAGGGGCAACCACAAGCCGCTGCAACTGGGGCATAGGGGAGGAGATGTTGGGTAGTAGGGGTGTTTTGAGTTGAGAGTTTTGAGTTTTGGTTAAGAATTTTGAGGTAGAAATATTGATTCCTCCCGGTTCATTCTCAACTCTTCCCCATCGCTCACAACTAAAAACTAACAACTAAAAACCGATAAACCCCTTATCCTTCATCCTTCATCCTTTCAAGAAATGCCTCGATCGCCTCATTCGCCAGATGACTCATTGGCTTACCTAATTCGGTTGCTGCTGCTTGAAGACGGCTGTAGGTCGCCTCTGGCACGGTGACACGACGACGAACTTTGGTCGTTTTGGTGGGTAGGGTGACGCTCTCGCCGTTCTGGGTAGAACTGTCCTGCGGGCTGGCAACACTGTCTGGTTCGTAGCTGGCAACGTATTGATGAATCGCATCCAGACCAACGCGATCGCAGAAGTCACCGAAGCTCTCATCCGCTTGTCTCCACTGCCTGAAGTAGACGAAAATCGGCTCCAGTGTGGTTTCCAGGTCATCGACGTGCATTTTTTCGAGATAGGGTTTTGCCAACCGGGTTTGATTCGGGGCAGCGCCCAGCCAGACCTGGTAAAGACCGGGACCATTGCCCACAAATCCCAGTTCTGCCAGATAGGGACGGGCGCAGCCATTGGGACATCCGGTCATGCGGGTAATGAAATGCTCCTGGGGCAATCCCACTTTCACCAGCACCGCCCGAATGCGTTCAAGAATACTGGGAATGACCCGTTCAGATTCAGTGGTCGCCAGACCGCAGGTAGGTAATGCCGGACACGCCATTGCATAGCGCTCCAGTGGGTCAATTTCATCTTCACGCTTGATGCCGCAGCGAGTCAGAATTGCCTGAATGTCTGCCTGTTGGGCGGGGGCAATTTCGTAAAGAATAATGTTCTGGCTGGGGGTCAGCCGCATGGGCAGGTTGTACTTCTGCACAATTTCTTTTAATGCCGCCTTGAGCTTGAAACTGCCCTCATCCTTGATCCGACCGTTATCAACAGAAATACCGACAAACAGGTTACCGTCGCCCTGCTCATGCCAGCCGAGGAAGTCCAGGTACTTAAACTCTGGTAAGGGCTTCAGTGGTTGAAGTGGTTTACCGAAGTAGCTTTCAACCTTTTCCCGGAAGCGCCCTACCCCCCAGTCTTCGATCAGGTATTTCATACGAGCATGGCGACGATTGGTGCGATCGCCATAATCCCGCTGAGTTGCCACAATTGCCTTTATCAGTCCATAAACCTCGGCTTTATCCACGTACCCAATCGGGTCAGCAATCCGGGGAAAGGTTTCTTCCTTGTTGTGGGTACGACCCAGCCCACCCCCAGCAAACACATTAAAGCCTTGCAGTTCATTGCTCTCGTCGGTGATAACCACCAGGCTAACATCCTGGGAGAACAGATCAACCGAGTTATCCCCAGGAACCGTCACAGAGCATTTGAACTTGCGCGGCATGTAATGGGCACCGTAAATCGGCTCTTCCTGATCGTGGAAAACCGTACCGTTGCCATTTTGTTGGCGAGCAGCGACCACCTCCGGATCCTCTTCCGCCGAAATCGCCTTTTCCCCATCCAGCCAGATTTCGTAGTATGCACCAGTCTGGGGAGTTAGCAAGTCGGCGATGTTATCAGCATATTCCCAGGCGTACTGGTACTCTGGGCGATTTTTGTAGGGAGCGGGGGGAGCCATCACATTACGGTTGAGGTCACCGCAAGCACCCAGCGTAGAACCCATACTCTTGACAATGGCGGCGATCGAGGCTTTCAAGTTCTTCTTCAAAATGCCGTGAAGCTGAAAGCCCTGGCGGGTAGTTGCCCGGATAGTGTGGTTGCCGTACTCATCCGATAGGCGATCCAACGTCAGGTAAAGCTCCGGTGGAATAAAACCACCAGGGTTACGAGTGCGCAACATGAACTGAAAATCTTTTTCCTGACCTTTCACCCGGTTATCCCGGTTGTCCTGCTGGTAGGAGCCATGAAATTTTAGGATTTGAATCGCATCTTCTGAAAAGTGGGTCGTGTCTAGCCGCAGTTCAGAGGCAACTGGCTCACGCAAAAAATTGCTACGGTCTTTAAGTCCTTCAACTTTTGAAGGCTTACGAACAAGGGGAGGTGTCTGAGTATTAACCATCGGATCGACTGCAAGTGGAGAGGCATCTGAAATAACATCCGCCCGAACTAAGAAGATACAAACTTCAAGACCGGGAACCTTCACCCAGCAGGTATAGATTCCCGGTAAGTCGGTCGGAATTCTGTTATATCAGTAAAGTTGATCCTACCACTGCTTTTTCGATCCCGCACGGTTCCTAAGGAATTTTGAAGAAAAGCCAAGACAAAGCAAGTAAGAAGCAGAAGAAAGGTTAAAGCCTTTTTTCTGCTTCCTAGACTTACGCCAACAACTCGCCAGTTTCCTGCAACGAGTGCAGACGTTGATAGATGCCGCCGTGGTTCAGCAAGGCTTCGTGGCTACCCACTTCCACAATCTGTCCTTTCTCTAACACCACAATCTTGTCAGCTTCCCGTACCGTACTCAGCCGGTGGGCAATGATGATCAGGGTGCGGGTGCCCAGAATGGCGCGCATTGCCAGTTGGATCGATCGCTCCGATTCGTAGTCCAGGCTAGAGGTTGCCTCGTCAAACACCAGCACATCTGGTTCCATAACCAGGGCACGGGCGATTCCGACTCGCTGACGCTGACCACCGGAGAGTCTTACCCCTCGCTCCCCCACAACCGTTGCGTAGCCATTCGGCATCTGACGAATGAAGTCGTCTGCCTGGGCAATGCGACAGGCTTCCTTCACCTGCTCTAAGGTTGCCTTTGGGTTGCCGTAGGTCAGATTATCCAGCAGGGTGCCATTGAAAATATCCACTTCCTGATGCACGATCGCCAGCCGTTTTCGGTAACCTGTCACATCCAGCCGCCGAATATCCTCACCATCCATCAATATCGTGCCTTGATTTGGCTCGAAGTAACGGAATAGCAGCTTCACCAGCGTAGATTTCCCTGAACCCGATCGCCCCACCAGCGCCACGGTCTGATAAGGTTCAACCAGCAGGTTGACATCTTGCAACACCGGTCGCTCTGCATCATAGCCAAAGGTGAGGTGAGAGAACTCCACTTTGCCTGTGAACTGGTAGGAGGGTACGGCATCGAGAACCAGATTGCCCGCATCCTTGCCATTGGGAAGTTGCATGAACTCGTGGAAGTGAATCATGGAAGCATAGCGGCGGGCAACCATCTCAGCAATATCGCTAATCGGCTCTACTTCGGCATAAGCCATGCTGGAAACGGTCAGCGTCGTGATGAAATGCCCCAACGAGATTTGACCCCGCACGGTTGCGATCAATGTAAACACCAGCACCAGAAACACACAGGTTTGCACAATCGTGCGCTGCCGCATACCGAGCATGACAAACCCTTTGTGAATCCGATAATCCAACACCTTGAATTCACGGTTAAACCGCTGTTTCTGGCGGGTTAACTCGGTTGCTTCGGTTGCAAAGGCTTTCACCGTTTTGATGTTGGTAATCACCTCAGAAGTACGACTCTCAGTATCCTCCATATATTTGTCCAGCTTCTTGTCCCGCTCCATCAGCGGTACCAGACCGGACAGATTCAACCAGAGAATTACAATGAACGAAAGCATCGTCAGGAGGGCAATCCGCCATTCAATCATCCAGATGAGGACAAAAATACCCACCAGACGGAGCATTTTAGGCATCATCTGCCCTACCACTAGTGGGTAGCTCCACATATGGTTAGACAACCCCTTCGCGACCCGCGCTGCAATTCGTCCAGAATTGTTCTCGTCATAGAACTCCAGCGGCAAAGTCAACACCTTTTCCAGGGATTTACGGGCGTGGTCACGGTGAGCGCGGAAGGCAGTGTCCCAGCTAAACCAGGGGCCAAGCCAGGGCTGAATGGGGGCGCGACCGACGGATACCAGCCCCACCAGAGACAGCAATACAATCAGCGAAAGGGTTGAGTTTTGGGGTTGACCTGTCACAACGGCAACATTGGCAACCAGGCTTTGAAGTGGGGCATCCAGGGGTTGATTGGACAGCACGTTCAGAATCTGCCCGATCGCATAGGGAACGAATAAATCAATGATTTCGAAGGCACTCATCATTGCAACGCTGAACACGGTCGCCCGCCGATACCTGCGGTAGTAACGGACGATGTCCTTAAATTTCGCCATGATTCCTCCTTCCAGGGAAAACAGGTGGCATTGCTAGTAGACTGCGGCGTAAGTTTGGCACCCCTGGTTCAGCCAAAGCGGAGTTCAGAGTGTAGTAGGTCAGGGGGATTCAGATTTACGCCTGTGAGTACTAGGTAAGCTTGCCAATGTCCGGTCAGCCCAAACCAGGCGACCGAATATAGCGATACTACGAAAGTAGTATTGTAATACAGATACAATTCCCGTGGCTAAATTCCCGATTAACCGTTGGGGGAATTGGGACGGGGGTAAAGATAGAAGGCGGAAGGATGAAATATTCTGCGGGAACTTTCTACTGCATCCATTAATCTAGTGACTTCGTAAGGATACTGTTAGCATTCAATCTGTTTTATTTTGTCTTGATAAAGTCTCCGTAATTCCCCTGGGCGATCGCCCGGATCCTTGGCTAGGCTGGCAAGCAATATGTCTACATTTCTAACAGGCAAAATGGGTGGCATCTCTGTTGTGTAGTTCCCGGCCATTTGCGATCGTCTTGCACAAACTTTTCCGGAAGTACCTTTCCACTCTACGGATAGAGAATTGTCAAGGCAGTTAAGTACTGATCCCAAGCATCTCTGAATCTTTAATCCGCAGTTAACGCTTCTGCACATGGGGAAATCATGATCAAGTCTGCTCTCAAAACCCTACTTGCTACCACCCTGGGAACTACCGCCCTGAGCCTGACCGTGGCTATCGCACCCAGTTACGCCGCCAGGGTAACTTACGACTTTTCCATCGACGTTCCCACTGGCGCTTACGCTGGCACCCATAGCGGTAGCTTCAGCTTTGATGATGACCATCTCCTCGGCAGACCTCTTGAATCTGCGGCTCCTTCCACGGCATTGGGAAGTTTGGCGGTGGAATTTAACTTTCTGAGAAGTTTATTCGTCGCAAACAATGATGCAGAGTTTCCCGTATATCCACAAGTGTATTTCTCTAATGGAGAACTCTTGGGGCTGAGTTTTCTGGTTGTCGCATCGGGTATAAACCCTGGCTTCTTCATTGTTCCAGGTAATATCAGTAGCTTGCCGGAAGGTTTATATGTTGGTAATACAGATCCTTTTAACGGCACACTTGTTAGCTCAACTATCAGATACCGAGTAGCTGCGGGTAACCCTGACCCAGAACCAACTCCAACTCCAACTCCCAGCCCTGACCCTTCTCCAAGTCCCTCTCCGAGTCCGAGTCCCAGCCCTGACCCCTCTCCAACTCCTTACCCAACTCCTACCCCCGACCCAGGTGGACCAGCGGAAGCAGTTCCAGAACCGTCAGAAATTGCAGGTACTCTTCTCGCCCTTAGTTTTCTGGGGCTGGGCTTAAAGAGGCGGAGAAAATCGTGCTCAGTTCTTGATAAAAGAGACTCGTGAAGGTGGGCAGAAGTTTTTGAGCAGAGGAGCAAGGGGGCGGAGAGGCAGAGGGTCAGGGGGAGAGAGGGGCAGGAAGAATGAAGAAACGAATATTTCCTAACTCTTCACTTTCAACTCTCAACTCTTAACTCTCCCCTCCCTTCTCTTTCCTCAAGCTGGATGAAAATAAAACGCAGCTCCCAAAACCGTGTAAGTTGCCAGAAGTAAAACTCCTTCTAGCCAGTTTGAGCGACCATCCAGGCTGATTAGATTGGCGATCGCCACTGCCAGGGTGACCGCGACCACCTCAAACAGGTTAAAGTTCAAGTCCATGGGCTGCCCAATTACCAGCCCTACCAGCACCAGAATGGGGGCAACCAACAATGCCACCAGCAGACTTGAACCCATTGCCACTGAAACGGATAAATCCATATTGTTTTTCATTGCCACCCGTACAGCCGTGACATACTCGGCTGCGCCACCGACTAACGGTAGCAAAATCACACCCGTGAACAGGGGAGTTAGTCCCAGCCCTTTGGTGGCTTCTTCAACGGCACCGACAAAAATCTCAGACTCAAAGGCAACGGCGATCGTGGCGATTAATAAAATCCCGACCCAAAGCCAGACGTTTGGTTTGTGGTCAGTTCCGTGTTCAGCTTCGGTTAGTTCATTCTCCAGATCTGCTTCTGCGACTTCGTACAGATAGGTATGCGTATTGAGGGAGAAAAATACAGTCAGGGCATAAACCACAATCAAGACAACGGCAACCGTTACGGAAAGTCCCTGAATCGCCGATGGCTCGACCCCATCCGATGTCGAGATTACCATTGCTGGAACAACGATCGCGCTGACTGCCAGGGTCATCGTGGAACCATTCACCCGCGCCACAACGGGCTGAAACTCCTGTTCCTTATAGCGCAGCCCGCCCAAAAACATCGACAGCCCCATTACCAGGAGCAGGTTGCTGATAATGGTGCCGGTAAGGCTGGCTTTCACAATATCGACCAGTCCAGCTTTCAGCGCAACCAAAGCAATAATCAGTTCAGTGGCATTCCCAAAAACCGCATTCAGCAAGCCCCCCACCGATGGGCCCGTAACCACAGCCACTTCCTCGGTTGCCGTACTAAGCCAGATTGCCAGGGGAACGATCGCGATCGCTGACGTGATAAAAACCGTCAAAGCTCCCCACTCCAGGTACTCAGCCGCCACTGAAATTGGGATAAAAATCAACAAGCCAATCGACAAAAGGTTCTTCACTTTGAGGCTTCTCCATCTCGCCGGCCCAATTCATAAATGCCACTGCCAATACACGCCAGCATTCCCATGCTGATTGACCAGCTCCGCCCTAAACCCAATTCCACACCGTAGTTACAAATACTGCCCACAAATAAAAAGGGTACAACACTGAAAATCGATGCATAGAAACTGTTGAGCGCTTCCCTGGCATGGCGGGTGCGCTCAAACTCCTCCACTGAGGCATAGAGCGATCGCTCCGCAAAATTGAACCAGCGATTCAATTGCAATGTCACCCAATCGCTTACAGGAGAAAATCCCAGGTATAAAGCCAGGGACCATAACCCCACCCCCGCAATCATGATTGGGTCAATTTCTAAATCAAACTGTAAGAATTCACTCAGCATGGCAATCCCGTGTCAAATCATCCAGCGCACAAAGCGGCTTCCACAAGCAGCGTTCCAGCACCCTTGTCCAAAATGTTGTCTGGTTAGCATCTTAACGAAAATTAAACACTCAGAAAACTATCTTGGAAAGAACTGCTGTTCAAACTGGCTTTGGGCAACGATTTCCCCTTGTTTGATCACAGTGCGTTCGACCGGGGGGGCAGCGATCGCTTCACTTACCGACTTCACATTTAGTAACACCAGATCGGCAACTGCTCCTGGCACAATTTCACCCTGATGCAGCCCAATCGCCTGGGCAGCCAGAGTTGTTGCCAGATTTAGACAAAGCTGATGGCTGGCAGGGGTGCCCAAATGTAGAACCTGCGCCAGCAACGTACCAATTTTCAGCACATCCCCGTCCCCGAATGGGGTGAAAAGGTTCTGAATATTGTTTGTTGCTACCCCACTGATGACTCCCATCGTTGCCAGGGAATGGACCGGGGCAACGCCTCGCCGTACATCATGCGTATCCCTCCTTGCCATCATGTACAGGTCAGACGCAGGTAGCGCCAGGATCGAGATTCCGGCATCACGAACAGCATGGGCGATCGCGGTCAATTCGGTGGGAGGTGAGCCTGCCAGTTTGGTCATGTGTCCCAGGCAAACCCGCCCCTGCCAGCCTCGTCGTACCGTTTCCTGAATCACAAAGGGTAACAGTAAGGGCTGATCATCATCCAAAAAGTCCAGGTGAAAGTCCACATCGCAGTCAAACTCCTGGGCAAGATCGAAGATGACCCGAATATTTTGCTCTGGGTCAGGGTCTACATAGGGCGCGGAACCAATGACTGCCCCACCCAGTGCGAGTGCTTGCCGTAGTAACGTCTCTGTGCCCGGTTGGTTGGTAATCCCTTCCTGGGCAAAGATGGCTAACTGTAAGGTCATGCCCCAGGCATATTCTGCTTGCAACGGTAATAGCGCCTGGATGGCGGTTAAGCCGACACCTGGATCAACTTCAACATGCGATCGCATTGTCGTCGTACCAAAGCTGATCGCCTGCTCTATTGCCCGCCTTGCCCTGGCTTGAATGTCTTCAACCGTAAACGCTCGTTTTGCCCGCCAGGTCTCTCGCAACGCTTCATCAAAGTCGCCCTCTACGCGCTGGCAGCGATCGAGCAGAAATACTTTATCTAGATGCATGTGAGCATCGACTAAGCCAGGAATCAGCAATTTACCCTGAGCGTTTAGGGTCACTCTAGCGCTGGCAGGATTAGCACTGGCAGGATTAGCACTGGCAAAGCTGAGGCTAGAAGAGGCAGATTCAGCAACCTCGCTGATATAGCCTTGAGAAATTGTAATATCCCAAAATCCATCCCGCTCTGGTAAACGAGCATCGGTAATTTTTAAGTCCATTGTTGAGTGGAGTTTGCATTCCTAAAGGAATGAGAATTAAATAAGTTCGGAATTGGGTAGGGGCGGGTTTTACCGTCAAATCCATCGCACCAGACAAATTGGACTGCTAAACCCGCCCGTACAGTTTGCGGGGTTATTAAATCCAGGATCCTAAGGAATACGGCGGATTGTCCCCAATCCGCAAGTACTTTTAACCATCTCGTCAAATTTCAGCCGCTGAGGTTCTGTAGAAATACGATAGGCAGAAAATCACAGACTTTCGATGATGATACCGATGCTCTACCTAGCACAGTTCCCTGCCCTTTCAGCTTTGGTCAATTTGCAATGAATGCATTCAGTCAGGCTCCCGACAAACTTTCATCAGCAGAACTCGCCTTCCAGAGTCAAAACGCATTTCTCCCTCTTCTGTTAGAGAACATTCCCCAATGCGTTTTTTGGAAAGATACTCATGCCGTTTATCGGGGCTGTAATCAACGCTGGGCAGACGTGGTAGGAATTGCAGACCCCGAAGAGATTGTGGGCAAAACCGATCATGACTTGCCCTGGGCGCGGGACGAAGCAGAGGGCTATCAGGAGCACGATCGCCTCACCATTACAGCCGCTCAACCAGAACTTCACATTCTGACAACCCGTCTCAAAGCCAGCGGCGAACAACTCTGGTTTGATGCCAGCAAAGTCCCCATCTTCGATGCAAACGGTCAAGTCATCGGAATTCTCTGCATGTTTGAAGACATTACCGAACACCAACAGGCGGCTGAAAAGCTAAATAAAAGCGCTGAACTCCTCCAACTCGTCCTGGACAATATTCCCCAGGCGATTTTTTGGAAAGACCGGGACTCGGTATATCTGGGCTGCAATAAAAATTGGGCACAGGCAGCCGGAATTTCACCGGAGGATGTCGTGGGCAAAAACGACTTTGAGCTGTTCTGGACTCCAGAGGAAGCTCAACTCTATTGTGAACAGGATCGTCGGGCAATGGAAACGGATACTCCCGTTCTGCACCTGATTGAGCATCGCCAGCAGGCAGATGGTAAAAACGCCTGGATTGATGTCAATAAAATCCCAATCCATGATGCAGAGGGCAATGTGATTGGGATTCTGGGCACGATTGAAGACATTACCGAACGGAAACAGGCAGAAGTTGCCCTGCAAGAATCGGAAGCCGAACTCCGAGAACAAAAACAGCATCTAGAAGAAACCCTGAACGAACTCCAACAAACCCAGGCTCAGTTAGTGCAGACTGAAAAAATGTCGAGTCTGGGTCAACTGGTTGCCGGAGTCGCCCACGAAATCAATAATCCGGTGAATTTTATCTTTGGCAACCTGGTTCATGCGAATGAATACACCAAGGATTTGCTAAATCTAATTCATTTGTATCGGGACCATTACCCCAATCCCGTTGCCGCGATCGCAGAAGAGGCAGCCGCGATCGACCTTGAGTTTTTGCTGGAAGATTTGCCCAAGTTGCTGGCATCTATGCGCGTAGGGGCAGAACGGATTCAGAAAATTGTGCTGTCACTCCGCAATTTCTCCCGCATGGACGAGGCAGATATGAAAGCCGTTAACCTGCATGACGGGCTGGAGAGTACGCTGCTGATCTTGCACAATCGCCTGAAAGCCAGACATGACCATCCCGGCATTCAGGTCGTCAAGCAATACGGCAATTTGCCTGATGTGGAGTGTTACGCTGGACAGCTCAACCAGGTATTTATGAATATTATTGCGAATGCCATTGATGCCCTGGAAGAACGAGACAATCAGCGATCATTTACAGACCTGAGCGATCGCCCCAGCACCATTACCCTCCGCACAGAGCAGATCAGCACTGACCGGGTTGCCATCCGGATCCAGGACAACGGACCCGGCATGGCAGAATCTGTCAGAAGACGGCTGTTTGATCCCTTCTTTACAACTAAACCCGTGGGGCAGGGAACGGGATTGGGGCTTTCCATCAGCTATCAGATTGTGACCGAAAAGCACCAGGGAAACCTTACCTGTAGCTCAAACCTGGGACAGGGCAGCGAGTTTTATATTGAGATTCCCGTTTTTCAGAAGGTGAGAGAGGGGGGGAGGAGGAGTTGAGAGTTGAGAGTCGGGGCAGGACACCCTTTTTAGGACATATCCCTGATACCTAACACCTAACACCTAACACCTAAACACCCAACACCTGTTCCTCACCCTGACACCTCACCCCTGACATCGGTACAATGAGCGTTGTCACCCAGGTGGATATACACCTCACTTATGGAAGCACCGCTGAACATAACCTTGCAGATCATTCTGACGGTGATCGCAGGGATTGGCGCACAGGTGTTAGCGGAGTTTCTCAAACTTCCCGGCATTGTGTTTCTGCTGCTGTTTGGGATTCTGCTGGGTCCCAGTGCAACGGGATTACTCAATCCCGATCGCCTCGGCATTGGCTTAGAAGTGATTGTTTCCCTGCTGGTAGCGGTCATTCTGTTTGAGGGCGGCTTTAATCTGCAATTGCGAGATTTAGACAGGGTTTCGGGTAGCTTAAGGAACCTGGTCACAGTGGGGACACTGATCACGCTGTTGGGTGGGGGCATGGCAGCCCATTGGTTGAGTGAGTTTCCCTGGGCGATCGCCTTTCTCTATGCTTCCCTGGTTGTGGTTACAGGTCCGACCGTGATCAACCCGCTGCTGCGCCAGGTCAAGGTCGATCGGCAGATTGCCACTCTGCTAGAAAGCGAAGGGGTTTTGATTGATCCGGTAGGGGCAATTCTGGCAGTTGTAGTTTTGAACATTCTGCTGAATGGGGATGCTGCCCCTTTAAACATTGCCAGCGGTTTGATTTTGCGCCTTGGCATTGGGGGGGGGATTGGAGTCGCGGGTGGGTGGCTCTTGGGCGTGATCCTGAAACGAGTGGGCTTTCTTTCCGATGATTTGAAAAACCTGGTGGTGCTGGCGGGCTTGTGGGGTTTCTATGGGCTGGGGCAGATGATCCGCAGCGAATCTGGGCTGATGGCGGTGGTAGCGGCGGGAATTGTGCTGCGAGCCTCTTCCCTACCAGAAGAACGATTGCTCCGACGGTTTAAGGGACAACTCACGATCCTGGCGGTGTCTGTCCTGTTTATCCTGCTGGCGGCGGATCTGTCGATTCCGGGTGTACTTGCCCTGGGCTGGGGCGGTTTGTTTACGGTGCTTACCTTAATGTTTGTGGTGCGCCCCATCAACGTCTGGATCTGCACCTTAAATAGCGAACTGAACTGGCGGCAAAAGTTATTTGTGTCCTGGATTTCACCCAGGGGAATTGTTTCCGCTTCGGTTGCCTCCCTATTTTCCATTCTGCTGACCCAGCGGGGGATTAATGGGGGTGATGCCATCAAAGCGCTCGTGTTTCTCACGATTATTCTGACAGTGTTTTTGCAGGCGTTGACGGCTCAGGGAATGGCAAACCTGCTGCAAGTGAATCTAAAGTCGGCAACGGGGGCAGTGATTGTGGGATGCAACCCGCTGAGTCTGTTGATTGCCCGGTTATTTGCTGACCAGGGGGAACCCGTCGCGTTGATTGATACTGCCCCAGAAGCACGCCAGCAGGCAGAGAAGGAAAACATCCGAATTTTTATCAACAGTGCCCTGGATACGGAGGTGTTGGAGGAAGCCGGACTGGCAACGATGGGCACGTTTCTGGCAATGACCAAAAATGGTGAGGTGAATCTGGTGGTTGCCCAACAGGCGGCTGAAGAGTTTGGTCCGCCCAGGGTACTGGCGGTGTTTCCGCGCGAGTCCCAGTTGAATACAACGAATCCTAAAATTACGATTCGGCAGGCGTTTATCCCCCAAATTTCGGTCAAGGAATGGATCCAGCATATCAACGATGGGGCGGTCAAGCTGGGAGAAACGACTTTGACGGAGGAGGACTTGACCCAACGCCAGCTTCACTTAAAGGCAATGGTGGCTGAGGGCAGGTTGGTACCGCTAGTACTAGAGCGGGAAGAGTGCCTCCAGGTTGCTCTGGCAGACGAGAACTGGCAGGCAGGAGATCGCCTGATTTACCTGTTACACGACCCCAAACCCAAGTTGCTAAAGCTCCTGTCTGGCTCCAGTCAGACCCGGCTCAACCCTGAAAAAATATCTGAGGTAGAAGCCATTCCCTTACCCCAGGTGAAATCCGAAGAGGTTCTGGAAGAAGTGCGAATAGACGAAGGAGCCGTTAAGCAGTAACTGCCATAGGCTTTTAGCCGTTAGCAACTAGCGAATAGCCAGTACTCAAGCGGAAATCTGGATACGTTGACCTGCTTCGCACTCCGAACTCTGCTCTGGTTGAATCAGGGGTGTCAGGTGTTAGGTGCCAGGTATCAGGTGCCAGGTGCCCGGAACAGTAAGTAGCTCTAAGCTAAGTTCTACTAGTCAACTCTGTAAAGTTGCTTGTTAACAAGCCCTCAGCGATCGCCCCGGACTCCCCATCGCCCGCTGAGGCACCGGCTGATTTTGGTAAAGGATTGGCTTCCTGTTGAATTTCCCGTTCCTGCCATAGCAGTCCAGTAAGATGGGCGATCGCCAGGGCGACTGCACCTACAGCCAGCAGATAACTATGCAAGGTATACATGTGGGCAACCGTGAGTGTCCCCACAGCGTTTCCACCCGTCAGGATTTGCCGCAGTGGGTGACCAATGAGCGGAATGGCTTCAATGGTGCCCAGTTCGATTTTGAACCGCCAGAAGCCGATTTGCGACCAATCCAGGATAATGGCAGTCCAACTGAGGGCGATCGCTACTAGCGTGAACAAGATACCGCTGACCCATGCCGTTAACCAGCTTGGGCGCAGTCGTTCGCTCAGAAACATCACCACTAGTTGAATCAGAGCAACCCCGATCACGCCATTTCCGGCAATATCGTGAATCGTGCGAATTAGCCAACCGTTTTCCACATTGGTCGTCACGACTTTCAGCGACTGATAGGCACCACCCGCCGTAGGTTCGTAATAAAATGCAAGCAAAATTCCAGTCAATGTGGCAGTCAGTGTGAGGGTGAGAACCACCACCGCCAGTATTGTCGAAAGCCGTCGGAGAACAAATGCCAGGGTTTTCATGAGGCTGTACCCGCCGTTCGAGTATATATAGTTTTGTAACTCAATTTTAACGAAATATTAAGGGTGATTCCAAGCTTTCATCCGAGTTTTGAATTGAAATTGATGGTGGATGGGTTTCTTGGAAATTGTCGCCAAATATATTGTTTTGTAACAAAAAATTTATTGAAGTCTGGTGGCGAACCCTGATGCTGCCAGGTTGAGTAGAATTTTGAGCAAATTTCTCCAAGGAATTTGCGGAAGCTTGCCCTTATTGCCATACAGTGTTTTTACGTATGTAATTTAGTAACTCAAACTTCACATCTTGAACTACGTTCTGAACTGCGGCATGGTGAAACGGCTTGTAGAAACTAATTTTTCCGGGTTGGGGGATAAAAATGGACGTTAGCCTGATTCTCTCTAATATCTTGAACCCACCCGTTCTGTTCTTTTTCTTAGGCATGACGGCAATCTTTGTTAAATCCGATCTGGAAATTCCACCCCCAATTCCCAAACTGTTTTCGCTCTATCTGCTGTTTGCGATCGGGTTTAAGGGTGGGGTCGAGTTGGCAAAGAGCGGCATCAATCTGGAAGTGGGGTTGACCATGCTGGCAGCCATTGTGATGGCATGTGCAGTGCCTGTCTACACGTTTTTTATTTTGAGGCTGAAACTCGATCCCTATAATTCAGCCGCGATCGCTGCCACCTACGGTTCTATCAGCGCCGTTACCTTCATCACTGCCAGTTCCTTTTTGCAACAGCTAGGGATTGACTTTGATGGCTACATGGTAGCTGCCCTGGCTCTGATGGAATCGCCCGCCATTATTGTGGGATTGATTCTGGTGAATCTAACGGCTGAGCGAGATAGCGATCAGGAATTTGTCTGGTCTGAAGTATTGCGAGAAGCTTTTCTCAATGGCTCTGTCTTTCTACTAGTCGGGAGCCTTTTAATTGGTTTTCTGACGGGGGAGCATGGCTGGAAGGTTTTGTCTCCCTTCACCCAGGATATGTTCTATGGCGTTTTGACCTTCTTTCTGCTCGATATGGGGCTGGTTGCGGCGAAAAGAATAAAAGATCTGGAAAAAACGGGTGCTTTCCTGATTTCCTTTGCCATTCTGATTCCAATTGTGAATGCAGTCATCGGGCTTTTTGTTGCCAAACTAATCAACATGCCTCAAGGTGATGCCCTGTTGTTCTCAGTCCTTTGTGCCAGTGCATCCTACATTGCGGTACCCGCTGCCATGCGGTTAACCGTCCCTGAAGCGAATCCCAGCCTTTATATTTCAACTGCCCTGGCTGTGACCTTTCCCTTCAATATCATTGTTGGTATACCGCTGTACCTGTACGGTATCAATTTGTTTTGGAGCTAAAATTATGCATCCGGTCAAACGCATAGAAATTATCTCGGACTCGGTAGAACTTGGAAAGATCCTGGAAGGGCTAAAGAAAACAGGGATTTCTAGCTATACCGTAATTCATAACGTGGAAAGCAAAGGAATTAAGGGAACCGTGTTTGATGACTCTGCGGTCACTATGCTGGACAATGCCTATGTCATTGCTTTTTGTCCACCCGACAAGTTGAAGCCAGTTATAGAAGCCATTCGTCCTATTCTCAACAAATTTGGCGGATCTTGCTGGATCTCAGAAGTCCTGGAGATTCGCTCGGTCAGATGTATTGCGTCTATGTAGGTAGGTGATTAGGTCAGTAGTCACGAAGGAACTAGAGAATATGAGTCAAATTTATGGATTGATTGGTCGGCGGAGCTTTTTGCAGGCAACGGGAATGGTGGCAGGTGGTGTTGCAGGGGCGATCGCCGGAGTTACCTGGAATGCTACCCCAGCCAGGGCAGACGATACCCTTGGTCCTGACGATGCGCTGCAAGCGCTTCAGTCCGGCAATCAGCGGTTTGTTCAGCACAAACCTACCTATCCCCATCAATCCGCAAGTCGGCTGAAAGAAGTTGCCCTGAGTCAACATCCCTTTGCCACGGTGCTCAGTTGTGCTGACTCACGGGTGCCTGTGGAAATCCTGTTTGATGCAGGTGTTGGCGACCTGTTTGACATCCGCGTTGCTGGAAATATCATCACACCGGAGGTCTTGGGTAGCCTGGAGTATGCGGCAGCGCTTCTGCATACCAGTCTAATTATGGTACTGGGACATGAACGCTGTGGGGCAGTCACCGCAGCCGTAGAAGATGAGCCACTGCCCGGTAGTATTGGCTCTCTGGTGACGGCAATTAAACCGGCAGTTGGCAGGGTAAAAGGAAAGCCTGCTGACCTGGTTGAGCAAGTGGTGGTTGAAAATGTCCGCTACCAGATTGATCGGATGCGGCAACAGTCCCCGGTTCTGACTCAATTAGTGGCTGAGGGGAAGCTCAAAATCGTAGGTGGTCGGTATGACCTGGATAATGGGGAAGTCTCTATTGTGACCTAGAGAGGTGGAGGAATTGTTGGTTGTTGTTGGAGTGGGGTCACTGGTCATTTTCAACTCTTTCCTTCATCCTTCATTCTTTCCCCAGGTAGGGAAGCCAGGTGTCGATAGGCTCAGGCGATCCGTACCATAGCCCTGCTTTGAGCGAGTGGCGCACGCCATCCAGAGTCAGGTTTTCTGCACCTTCCAGGTGGGCTGATGCGATGGGCGTGATGCCGTCGCCCCAGCAATTGCCCTGCCCACAGGTGAGCTTGTAGCTGCTGTATGCCAGCCAGGACTTGAAGCGATCGCCATAGACTGCTTTGCCTGCCACACACACATAGCGGACCTCTGGATAAAACGCCCCTGGATAGCTGAGGTTGACAAAATCCAGGTTCTTGCGTGTCCAGCGCTCCAGGCTGGTATGGGGGGTACCCAGGGTAATCAGCGTGGAGACGGACTCGCGTGCATTCCAGACGCAATCTTCCGTATCTTTGGGATGAACACAGTAGGGCTTTTCACCTAAATAAATACGCGACAGCCATCCTCCTGCCGAGTGCCCTACCAGATTGATCTGACTAGACCCACTGTGCTGAAGTACCTGCTTAACGGTGCTGTCCAGTTTTCGCAGGATGGGAGTGACTGACCGCCCTCCTAGAGTTGGAATCCAGTCCTGCCAGCGAATTGGCACCACTGTTGCAGGGATGCCCCTGGCTTGTAAGCTTTGTGCGATCTCCTGATACTCCGGTGCCCCGGCAAGATATCCCGGCAAAATAACCGTTGGCAGTGCCATGCTATTTCACGTAACGAATTATGAAGTTCTTTCAATCTAGTCTAAACCAGCATTGTAATATCCGCCCCGGATCGTCTCATTGGACTAGCTAAGGTTCTCAAGGCTGTTACTGACAACAGCCTTATAGCCGTTTCCGCTTGCGTAAGCCACCCACCCACATCCACTCATCCCCATGCAATTGTGGGTTACTCCTCTGAAGAACGCTGTAAGTTAGTAGACTCTGGCTTTCATCGTTTTCAAGCTTGCATTCAGCACTGAAGTCTATGTCCAGCCCAAGCTTAACAAGTGTCTGTGGAGAAAGGGACAGGCTTCAACTGGCTGTAAATGGAACAGCGATCAGACGGCAGTACCGATCCATCCCATTTACGACTCCTGAATCTTGCTCAAGAACATTTCAATATCCTGCTCTAGCTGGGGTAAAACAGACTTTGCCAACGTCAGATTGACCGTGAGTTGCTCATAATTGAGAGGTACCTCGTAGGCATGGCGAAAAAAGTGGCGAAATCCACGCAGCCCGTTTAAGGCAATAAAAGTTTCGAGGGAGAGAACGGATGGTCTAATGTCAGGCACATCCTGCATCATGCGCTGTAGTAGGGCAGAGTGCCACCGAGCTGAGTCTGAAATATTGTTTTCAAAATGAGTGGCAATGAGTTTGAGCAAATCTTCAACCGCGTTGTAGAAGTTGTGAAGTTGATAAGCCACACTCTCCATACGAATAACATTGTCAGGACTTAAGCCTGTGGCTCGATCATTGAGACGGTGAGCAATACGACGCAGGGTCGCCAACTGAGCCGTCAGGTCGGTGACAAAGATAAGTCGGGCTGCTCTGTCCATGCAATTCCTGTTTCGCGAATACGATGCTGAAATGGGCACTTTCCCAGTTCGATGAGATCGACATCTCGCTCTAAATAGGCAGACAGCAGGCTGATGGCGATGAAGTATTGATCGGACTTAATCTGTTCAACGGCAATGTCTACGTCGGAGGTGTCATGGAACTGTCCTGCGCGGCTGGCAGACCCAAAGATAAACGCTTGCCTGATGCCATAGTCAAATCCATGCTGATCGAACCATTGCTGAACTTTTTGCACGATCGCCTGGCGTTCTTGCTCCTGGATCTCGCGTCGCTGTTGAATAAGTTGATTCAGCAACTGGGTTGTCATTTCACTCTTTCTCAGAGTATTCAGGGTATTTTCCTATGCTCCTAGTTTAGGATACGGACGCCGAGAGGTGCATTACTATGGTGAGGTTCTTCGCGGTCGGGCGATCTCACGGCGAGGCGGGTGATTTGCCCTTCACAAATGAGATTGTCTCCCTTAATTGATTGTCGGTCTTTGCCATGCGATCGCGCTTGAGGAGTTTCCTTTTGGGATCTCTCAAGGGTGCGTGAAGAGAGGAATGAGAGGGAGGGTAGGGAAAAAATGGATGGGTGGTGTTTTACGTTTTCCTCCTCCGTTAGAAAGACTTATGTCAGGAAACTGTGAAGATTCATGTCACAAAGTTTGTGTATCTTGTTACAATACTTTCGAATGGGGGATTACTTTGAATAGTAACCCGCTGCAAGTTTGGGAACGCGCAGTCGGTTTTCCTCCAATATGAGAGAACAACGTAATTGACTTCAATTGACCAGTCCTTGGGGCTGGTCTTTTTTTGTGCTGACAAACAGGATGAAGCAAGAACAGAGTTTTAATTCACTCAACTCTTGTTTGACTGATGGATGACCAAGACAAATGACCAAATATGGATCAATGGTGACTTCTCTTCAGTCAGGTACATCCCGTTAAGACAGGGTGAGGGTGTAGGAGATATCGGTGAAAATTGCTCTACAAAGTAGAATAGAGGAGATTTACAGTGTGGGCGTTTTAGGCGATCGCCGATCCAGTTTGCCCCATGAATCAACCCCTATAATTAGCCTGGTTTCTGACCATTCCCCTTACACGGCAATCTATTTTTCCTCGGATCGTGTTCCTCCAATGGCTGCCCAGCCTTCCCCCAATAACCCCTCATCCACAACCGAGTCTCTGGCAAACCTCCAAGCCAGAATTGCAGAGTTGGAAGAACAGGTGCGGCAGTACGAGCTTACCCTTCAGCAGGAACGGGCAGCCAAACCACAGTACGAAACCAGGCTGAAACGCACCCAGGAACTGCCAACTTCCCCAGAAATCCTATATCAGGGGGAGCACGAATTGTGTACCCTCGTGGAAAATATACCTGATATCATTTTCCGCCAACTGTTTGAAGATGCCCCTATCGGTGTGGGGCTGATGCACCCAGAAACCTGCCGTTGCCTCCGGGCAAACGCCATGCTGGCTGAGATGCTGGGTTACAGTGAAGCCGAACTGACCCAGATGGACTTCATCCAACTCACCCACCCGGATGATATTCATTCCGATCTGGAGCAGCTTCAGCAAATGATCGCAGGCACCACATCCAGGTTCCAAATGGAAAAACGGTTTATTAAAAAAGATGGAGCGGTGATGTGGGGCAATTTGACCGCAACCTTGATCCGGCACCAAGACGGTACTCCGCTTTACAGCATGGGCATGGTTGAAGATATTAGCGAAGCGAAGCATGACGAAGTCGTTCGCAAGCAAGTCGAACAGCAAATCAAAGCCTCTCTCCAGGAAAAAGAAGTGCTGCTCAAAGAAGTCCATCACCGAGTCAAAAACAACCTTCAGGTCATCTCCAGTTTGCTCAGAATGCAAGCCAGACAGACCAACGATGGCAGCACCGCAGCCCTGTTCCAGGATGCCCAACATCGGGTGCAGTCCATGTCGCTGATCCACGAACAGCTTTATCAGTCTCCCAATCTTTCCCAGATTGACTTTGGTGATTACCTCTATAGACTGGTCAATAATCTGTTCCACTCCTACGGCATCAGTCAGCAGCAAATCGCCCTCGAAATTGAAACGAACGAGCCAAACCTCACCCTCAACACCGCAATTCCCTGTGGGTTAATTGTGAATGAACTGGTTTCAAACTCCCTCAAATACGCCTTCCCCAATGGTCAATCAGGCACCATTGCTATCCAGTTACAATCCCAGCCTTGCCATGAGCGTATCGATAGCTACCAGGGCATACTAACGATCTCAGACAATGGCATTGGCATCCCACAAAACCTTGACTGGCAAACCTCCCCATCCTTAGGTTTAAGAATTGTTCGCAACTTGGTCACTCAACTGAAAGGCACCCTTACCCTGAGACAAAGCCAGGGCACCCATTTCTGCATTACGTTTCCAAGGACATGAACCATGCCTCTAAACGTTCTCGTGGTTGAAGACGAACATCTGGTTGCAGATGATTTGAGAGAAACGCTGGAGCTTCTGGGCTATCAAGTCCCTGCTCTGGCAGCAACTGGCGAAGAGGCAATCCAGCAGGCAGCGCAACTTCAGCCTGATCTGGTCTTAATGGATATTCGACTGGCTGGGGCAATGGATGGAATTGAAGCATCAGAGCATATCCAATCTACGTTTCAAATTCCCGTTGTCTACCTGACCGCCAATGCTGACCGGGCAACTCTAGAACGGGTTAAAGGCACTCACCCCTATGGCTACATTCTGAAACCCTTCAATGAGACCATTCTGGCAACCACCATCGAAATTGCCCTGGCGCGCCATCGGGCAGAAAACCAGGTGTATCAAGCACTCATATCGGCTGAAAGCCATCGGAAGCGGGTAGAGTCTTACGCTCAGGTCAAGTCCGAGTATTTCTCAATGGCATCCCATGAATTTCGGAATCCCCTGGCAACGATTCAGTTTGCGGCAGATTTTTTGCAGCGTTACGGAGATCAGCTACCCGAAGACAAGAAACAGCAACACCTGGAACGAATTAAATCAGCCATTGAAAGCCTGAACTACCTGCTGGAAGACGTATTGACCCTGGAACGGATAGATTCTGGATTTCAGTTTAATCCTGTCCCTGTTAACTTAATCACTTCTTGCCAGGAGTTGATTGAAGCGTTGAAGTTTAGTGTGGGTGATCAGTACCGACTCATCTTCACCGCTAATAGTGATGACTGTAATCCCCCACTAGACGAAAAGTTGCTGTGGCACCTACTGAATAATTTGCTATCCAATGCGATTAAATACTCGCCCCAGGGCGGTACTATTTCGCTGAAACTGACTTGTCACCCCAAAACCATTTATCTGCAAGTCAAGGATGAAGGCATCGGCATCCCAGAAGAGGCTCTAGGAAATCTGTTTCAGCCCTTTCAGCGAGCCAGTAACGTCGGTAAAATTCCAGGCACCGGACTGGGGTTAGCGATCGCCAAACAATGCGTTGACCTGCACCAGGGACAAATTTTCGTCGAAAGCACTGTGGGACAGGGAACCTGTTTTACGGTTGCGTTGCCGAATGGGTGAGGGGTGAGGTGTCAGGGGTGAGGTGTTCGGCTGAGCGTTCACGTCGAAGCCGAACGGTGGTAGGTGTTTTTAGCCTTCATCCTTCATCCCCTCACTGTCCCTACTAAACAGGCTCCTGCAAAATTAGTTCCCTCCAGGTTGGCGTTTTCTAGCTCGGCACAGAGCAGGTTGGCACCTGAAAAATTGGCTCCTGCCAGGTTTGCCCCTTGGAGGTCGGCTTCCTCCAGGTTGGCTTCGGCTAATAAGGCTCCCTGCAAATCTGCCTGACTCAGGTTCGCCCCATGCAGGTTGGCACTACTCAGGTTGGCTCCCCGCAGGTCAGCACCGCGCAGGTCAACACCCTGGAGATTAACACCCATCAGATTTGCGCCACTGAGGAATGCCCCAGAGAAGGTGGATTTGTGCAGACGCGATCGCATCAGGTTTGCACCTCGCAGATTTGCGCCCCGTAGGTCAGCTTCGGTTAAATCCGCCTGCATCAGGTTTGCCCCCATCAAGTTGGCACGCAGGTCTGCCCGGACTAGCTGGCAGCCAATTAAATTCGCACCTTCTAGAGAAGCTCCGCTCAGAATTGCCTGACTCAGGTCTGCCCCGGTCAGTTTTGCCCCTGCCAGGTTAACTCCTTGAAGATTTTGACCCGACAGGTCTTCATCTTCTAAATCAGCGCCAGGAAGAAAGGTTGCCGTCAGCATTGGTTTACGATTCATCACTTAGTTTGCATTTTGTCAGGGTTTCTTATCCCTAATAGCACCCCATCCAGCAGGACAACTCGCGAATGCTATGAACAGCTTAACGTTTGAACGATTCAGATCCAAAATGTCCTGACTATACGGAGGATCTGAATAGCCGTATGAAGGGGAACAAAGTTTCAATTCATACAACCTCTAACTCATACCTGGAATCAGCCACGCCGACCAGGCGGGCGATCGCTAGAGACGCTTCTTAAAAAATACCTGTTACTGCTACAAGCTGTCAGGGAACCCTTGTAGTGCAAGGTTGGTGAATCTGCCCGGTGCATAACGCTTAAAGAACTTCAGAAGCCTAATTTAAATCAGATCTATTCCCATTATTGCGATTGTCCCGTCGATTTAGAACAGTTTGTGAATCTTTGAACGTTTCCAGCTTCAGCCTTTCAACCAGCCACCCCAAAATTAATTCTTGACAGACCACTAGCCATCCGCGCGATCGCAATTGGAAACGGGGTGTCGATATATCTCATCTAAATAAAAGCTGCTATTACGATGACTGTGTAATCCGAACGACTGCTGACTTGCCCCAGGGAAATTATGGAAGAACACAACCACCACGCCCACGAACATGGTTCTGATTGTAACCACCATGAACCCAGTACCGCCGATGCGCAGCATGCTGAACCGCTGAGGTCTACTCCGGTGCAACCGGAAGATGATTCGCTAGAGGAGCATCCCCAGTTTCTCTCTAAACAATCTCGACGAGCATTTCTGGCTTCTACAGCCGCAATGGCAGCGATCACAGCCTCCAGTTGTTCGAGCCGAGGATTTAATCGGGATCCGGAAGAAGCCAAGCAGGAAACCATTGCCGCAGGCGATGCCATCCGCAGTGCAGGCAATTTTCATACCCTCAAGGCAACCTCTAAGACGTGCTTTTGGGGCTTTTTTGACAAAACTCTTCCCCCTGTTTTGACGATTGAGTCGGGTGACATTGTCTATGTTGAATCCCTTACCCACCATGCCGGTGATGCTCCCGATCTGCTGATGGATGATGGGGTCAGAGAGGTTTATGACAAACTCACAGAGCGAGGTCCCGGGGTTCACATCATGACGGGTCCGATCGCCGTCAAAGGAGCCGAACCGGGCGATACGCTCATGGTCAGAATCCTTAACGCCCAGCCTCGCCTGCCCTACGGCAGCAACGCCGCTGCCCATTGGGGCTATCTCTACAACACCTTTAAGAAGGAACGCATCACCATTTACCGATTAGATTCTCTGGCAGGATTCGCACAGCCGATTTTTGGTTATGACTTCAAGGATCTGCCCCTCTATAACAAACCGGGACACATCACCCAGCCCAATAAAGGAGCAAGGCAGGATTTCAAAGCCAGAGTTGCGATTCCGATGCGTCCCCACTTTGGGGTCATGGGAGTTGCCCCAGCAGAAAGTGGACGAATTAACAGCATTCCTCCGGGTCCCTTTGGCGGCAACATCGACAACTGGCGCATCGGTGCGGGTGCCACGATGTACTATCCGGTGTTCAACAAAGGGGCAAACTTTTATGTGGGGGATCCCCACATGGCACAGGGGGATGCGGAGCTAGCAGGAACGGCGATCGAGGCTTCGATGAATGGCTATCTACAAATCTTTGTGCTTAAAGATTTTCCAATCACCAACCCGATCCTGGAAACCGATGCCCACTGGATTACCCACGGCTTTAACGAGGATTTGAACAAAGCCATGCGACAGTGTGCCGAGCAGATGATGGACTTTCTGCAAACGAAGAAGAAGATCAGCGCTGATGAGGCGTATAGCATCATTTCGGCAGGGGTTGACTTTGGGGTGACCCAGGTTGTGGATATTCGGCAGGGGTGTCATGCTGCCTTACCCAAAAACATCTTTCTGCCAGCGCCCTATGAAGGGTAAAGTCCGTGCCGATGCAATTTATCGTGGTGATTTGCCATTCGTGCAATGAATAGACTTATCGGGTTGGTTAGATACAGCACCCTGGCAGTTCTGGCTGGACTGATGGCAAGTTGTAACGGGGTAGGGACGGAGCCTGAGCGAGAGTTAGTCAGTAATTTCAAAGTAGCGGCGATTTTACCCACCGAAGTGGACGATCAAGCCTTGGGTGAGTCTGCCTACCAGGGGCTAAAGCTGATTGAAAAACAACTCGTTGCCAAGACTGCCTATACCAGCCAGGTTGCTGACCTGCCGACAACGCAGACGAGAAACATTTTTAGTCAGTATGCCGAACAGGGATTTGATTTTGTGATTGGTGAAAGTGGGACCTATATTCCCTCTGTGGAAGCGATCGCCCGGCAGTTTCCCCGCACAAAATTTGCGATCGTGGCTTCCTATCCAGGAAACAATTTCAATGTTGGTAGCCTCTCGTTTAGGGACGGTGAACTGGGTTATCTGTGTGGGGTCGTGGCTGCATTAAAGAGCACCACGGGCAAGATTGCGTTCATTGGCAGTGGTGATTCCCTCGATTCTAGGGAAGTGGCTCTCCTGTTTGAGCGGGGAGCAAAATCCGTCAAATCTGGTATCACGGTTCGTACCCAATGGATAGGTCGTTCAACCAATCCAACCAGGGCAAAGGAAATTGCTCAGCGCCAGATCCGCGAGGGCAGCGACGTTCTCCTGGTGAAAGCGGACCAAGCAGGAGAGGCAGTCCACCAGATGGCTGAGGAGATGAATGTGTATACGATTGGCTGGGGCAAAGACCAGTACGACCTGGCTCCGGCAGCCGTGCTGACCAGTGGCATTCAGCGGATGCCTGAGCTAATGCTGCAAGGTGCTAATCTGGTCCGCCTGGGGCGATGGGAAGGGAAACAGTACAGGTTTGGACTGCGGGAAGGGGTGCAAGATCTGGCTCCCTTTCGGGGAGCGCTTAAACCTGAGGAAGAAGCCACAGTACAACAAGTCAAAGAAGACATTCTCACTGGCAAGGTTGATGTTTCCCTGTAGGGAGGTGAGGGGAGGAGGGTGAGAGGAGAGCGGATGAAGGGGAGGGAACCAGTTTTGAGTTGAAAGTTGAGAGTTTTAGGCGGACGACTGATACCTCACACCTCACACCTATCCACCCAACCTGAGATCGCCAAGCCAAGAAAGATGGAGGAAGGTTCTCAGTGGCACGCATGTTCAAGAAAAATCATCATTCGATCGCCCACTCCAGCCGTAAACTACGCCATTTGTGGAAATCGTCGATCGCGAATCAGCTTTGTGTCGGACTCGTGTGCCTGGTGGCTTCTAGCTTGCTGGTGACGGGAGGAATGTTAATTTATTCCAGCTATGAGGTGCAGCAGCAGCAGTCAAAACTGCTGCAAAAAGAGCGATCGCGGGCAGCGGCTGAAACCATCAATGCCTACATGGATGACTTAATCCGAAAGCTGAACTATGTGGCAAGGATTCGAGGCTTAACTAACCTGCCACCGGCGATGCAACAGACTTTGTTGGAAGCATTAACCCGCAATAATGATGCCTATGAGATGGTGGCAATCGTCAACAACACTGGCACGCCGGTCTCGGTCATCACCCCCTATGCCCAGTTGCGAATTGGCAGTTTTGCCAGCACACCGTTATTTCGGCGGGCGTTTAAAGCCCAGGAAGATTTTGTCGATACGGTGGACTTTGGTGCAGACGGTAACCTTTCCACCATGCTGGCGGTTCCCATTCGGAATCAGCAAGATGTGGTAGACGGGGTTCTGGTTGCCAAAGTCAATTTACGGTTTCTGGATTTCGTCGTTTCTAAAACGGAAGTGGGGAAAACGGGCTATACCTACGTCATTGACAATCGCAATGTGGTGATTGCCAGAGCCAGAACCACAAACGATAACCGCTTTGAACTGGAGGACGTTGCCAGTCGCCCCTTTGTTAAACAACTTTCTCTGACCACTGCCACCCCACCCATGATTTATCGGGGATTGCATGATCAGGAAGTACTGGGAGCCACTGCGATCGTGCCCACGACCTTCTGGCGCGTGGTCGTAGAACTGCCGACGGAGGAAGCCTACCGAGCCATTCGCAACTCCATTTGGGCAACATCGGGCGTGCTGGGTATCGCTACTCTGGTTGCCGCTGGCTTGGGCTTCTTGATGTCTCGCCGTATCATTTCTCCCTTACAGAAACTCACCGCTGCCGCTGCTGGCATTAGTAGTGGTGACCTCAGTATCCAGGTCACCACCCGCGCCCACAACGAACTGGGGTTGCTGGCAGGCTCGTTCAACCGAATGGCACGGCAGTTGCAGGAGTCTTTCACTGCCCTGGAAAAGACAAACACAGACCTGGAACAGCGAGTTGAACAGCGCACGATGGAGTTACAGGAGGCAAAGGAAGCCGCCGATGCTGCCAACAGTGCCAAGAGTGAGTTTCTGGCAAACATGAGCCATGAATTACGCACGCCGCTCAACGGCATTCTGGGCTATGCCCAAATCCTGGAGCGATCGCCGACCATGACTGCCAAAGATCTGCGGGGCATTGAGATCGTCCGCCAGTGCAGCACCCACCTGCTCACTCTGATCAACGACGTTCTCGACATTTCCAAAATCGAAGCCCGTAAGTTAGAACTGTGCCCCACCGAGTTTCACTTTCCCTCTTTTCTCCAGGGCATCGCTGAAATTTCCCAGGTGCGAGCAGAGCAAAAGCAACTTACCTTTGTTTACCAGCTATCTCCTGAAGTGCCTGTGGGAGTCTACGCCGATGAAAAACGCCTGCGCCAGGTGTTGATTAATCTGTTGGGTAACGCCATCAAATTTACCGAAGTGGGTAGCGTTACCTTTCGAGTAGACGTGCTGGAAAAGCAGCCGTCAGGTGGTGGAGCGGGGAAAGGGATTGTGCCCACCTGCTATAAAATCCGGTTTCAGGTAGAAGACACCGGCATTGGAATGGAAACGGCACATTTAGAAAAAATCTTCCTGCCCTTCGAGCAGGTGGGTCATCTCAAACAACAGGCAGAGGGCACGGGCTTAGGGCTGGCGATTAGTCAGAAAATCATTGAAATCATGGGTTCAACCATTCAGGTTAAGAGCTATCCAGCGGAAGGCAGCATGTTCTGGATCGATCTGAACCTGACAGAAGCCAGCGAATGGGCACAGACAGGTCTGGCGCTGGATCAAAAACGAATCAAAGGCTACCAAGGTTCCAAGAAAAGGATTTTGGTGGTGGATGACAAATGGGAAAATCGCTCCGTTGTCCTGAATCTGCTGGAACCCCTGGGGTTTGACATGATCGAGGCAGATAACGCCTCCGATGCCCTCAGCAAAGCCCTGTCGTCCCAGATGGATGTGATTATTACAGAACCCCACGTGCATGGGATGGATGAACTGGAACTGATCCACAAACTCTGTGAGGCAGAAGAGTTACGGGCAACCGTGATCATCATTTCCTCTGCCAGCGTGTTTGAGAGTGACCAGCGCAAATTCTTGCAGGCGGGGGGAGCGGATTTTCTGCCTAAACCCGTCCAGGCAAACGATCTGCTCCACATTCTGCAAAAGCATCTTCACCTGGAATGGACTTATGAGCAGGATGCAGAGCCAATTACGATAATTCAAAGTTTCTCAGACACTTCAAATGCTCCCACGGCAACCATGGCACTGCCTGCCCCAGAAGACCTGACAGCTCTGTATGACCTGGCAATGAAGGGACGAGTCAAAAGCCTGATCGACCATTTAGAAACTCTGGAGCAAGCCAATTCCCACCTCACTCCCTTTGCTAATCACCTGCGCCAACTTGCTAGAGGCTTTCAGGTTCAGCGAATACGGGAATTTATTCGATCGCAAATGGCAGATTCCTCTATGGAACGATAGCAAAGAGAGCGCAAATTATGATTCAAGCACAAGAAATGGGGGTTGTTTTAGTTGTTGATGACAACCCGACTAATTTAGAAGTCCTGTCTAATGCACTGGCAAGTTTTGGCTATGAAACGGCGGTGGCAAACGATGGCGAAGGGGCGATCGCCCAAATTGCCTATGATCCTCCCGATCTGATTTTGTTAGATGTGATGATGCCGGGAATTGATGGGTTTGAAACCTGCCAGCGGTTGAAGATGAACCCGACAACCCAGGATATTCCGATTATTTTCATGACTGCCCTCTCCGACGCTGCCGATAAGGTAAAAGGGCTGAGTTTAGGCGCGGTGGACTACATTACCAAGCCGTTTCAGCAAGAGGAAGTACTGGCACGGGTCAAATTACACCTCAAACTCAAAAAACTGGCTCGTACCCTGGAGCAGCAAAATGGGCTGCTTAAAAGAGAAGTGGAAGAACGCCGGATGGCAGAAGCTTCCCTGCAACAACTGACTCAGGAGTTAGAACAACGGGTTGCAGATCGCACCGCAGACCTTTCTAAAGCCTTACATCAGATTCAGCAAACTCAGATTCAGCTCGTTCAAAGTGAAAAATTATCCAGCCTGGGTCAACTGGTGGCTGGAGTTGCCCATGAGATCAACAATCCCGTCAATTTTATTGCGGGCAACCTGACCCATATTGATGAGTACACCCAGAACCTGGTGGAGTTTATCCATCGATTTGAAGAAAATTATCCAGACCCTGCCCCTACCCTGCAACAATACCTGGAAGAAATTGACCTGGAGTTTCTCAAGGAAGACTTGCAGAAAATCGTCCGATCTATGAAGCTGGGGGTCGATCGCATCCGCCAGATTGTCCTTTCCCTGCGTAACTTCTCGCGCCTGGATGAAGCAGAGTTTAAAGCTGTCGATATTCATGAGGGCATCGACAGTACCCTGCTCATTCTGCACAACCGCTTAAAGGCAAAACCAGACCATCCTGAAATTCAGGTGATTAAGGAATATGGCAACCTGCCTGCTGTAGAGTGCTACGCCGGACAACTGAACCAGGTGTTCATGAATCTTTTAAGCAATGCGATCGATGCCTTGGAAGATAGTTCAAAGGTCAAAGGTTTGAATTCTGAGTCCAGCCAAACCCCCTCCCTCCCGACTTCCCACCCGACCATTAGCATTTACACTGAAGTGGCAGAATCCAGCTTCATTACCATCAGAATTGCGGATAACGGAACGGGAATGTCGGAAGAAGTCAGAAAGCGCCTGTTTGATCCCTTTTTTACAACGAAACCGATGGGCAAGGGAACCGGGTTGGGCCTATCGATCAGTCATCAGGTTGTGACTGAAAAACACAAAGGTTCCCTCTGGTGTGTTTCAGAACCAGGCAAGGGGTCAGAATTTTGGATTAAGTTGCCGATTCACCAGATGACCGCCGAGGCAACTGCTGCTTAGGAAGAGGAGTGAGGAGTAAGGGGTGAGGAGTTGAGCGTTGAGCAAGGGAAGGCAGGCTAGGCTTAGATCTCCGAGGTTTTCAAAACCTCGGAGGTCTGGGAGGTTCAGGTTCTGCTACCAACAACCAACAACTAACAACCAACAACCTTCCTAAAAGCCCCCAATCACCTTTGCCGCCGCCGTGACTCCGGCTCCGGGGGTAAAGTTTTCGTATCCTAGTTCTTGCAGGGTGGCTTCCAGGGCAGCGATCGCAGCGAGAATGTCGCGATCGCCGACAAAGCCCAGGTGACCAATTCGGAAAATCTTGCCCTTGAGATGATCCTGTCCGCCTGCCAGAGCAATATCAAACCGCTTCTTCATCACGGAGCGAATTTGTTCTGCTTCTACCTGCTCCGGAGCAACGGCAGTAATGGCAGTACTGGCGGCATCATCGGCAGCAAACAGCGGTAAACCTAACGCTTTAATCGCAGCACGGGTGGCATTCATGAGGCGGAGATGACGGGCAAAGATCTTCTCTAACCCTTCCGCTTTCATCATTCGCAGGGCTGCTTGCAGCGCAAAAAACAGGTTAACCGGCGGCGTAAACGGGGTGGTATGCTTGGCGGCATCTTTTTTGTACTTGCCCAGATCCAGGTAAAAACGGGGCAGTTTTGCCGTTTCATAAGCCTTCCAGGCTTTGGCACTGACCGCTACAAAGCCTAATCCAGGGGGAATCATATAACCTTTCTGAGAGCCAGAAGCGACGACATCCAACCCCCACTCATCGACCGGGACGTTGTAAGCACCCAGACTGGTCACGGTATCAACCATAATCAGCGCTTCACCATGCGCTTTGACATAGCGGTTAATAGTTTCCAGATCATTCCGAACGCCAGTCGAGGTTTCGCTATGGGTGACAATCACGGCTTTGATCGACTTTTCGGTGTCTGCTTCTAACTGGGCGCGGAATTGTTCTGGATCAAGGGCTTGCCCCCATTCCGCCGAAATAACTTCTGCCTGAACTCCGTATGCCTTGCAGACCAATGCCCAACGCTCCCCAAACTTACCATTTGTCCCCACCAGGACGCGATCGCCAGGGCTGAGAAAGTTAATGATCCCCGCTTCCATTGCTCCCGTACCACTCACCGTCAGACTCAGGACATCGTTCTGGGTTTGGTGCAACCACTTCAGGTTTTCGGTCACCTCTTCCATAATCTTCGAGAAATCACCGCTTCGGTGTCCCATTGGGTGCTTTGCCATTGCCAGCAAAACCTGCTCTGGTACCGGCGTTGGACCGGGAATCATCAGCATCAGCTTGTCGTCCATTTGTCTGCCCCTTGTCTCAAAGAAGTTCCTTTCAATTGTGCAAGATCCAGGATTACACAATTTCAGAAGGGATGCTGCTATTCCAGTTATGAAGGTGCGATAGATTTTGTGTCTGTGCTTCAGGGAACCATTGCTACCTTAATGACTTTTCGCTGCTTCATTTCTTCAAATACCTGCCCTAGCTGGCTTAGAGGTTGTTCTGCACTGATTAGCAACTCAAAGGGCAAGGTTTGACCTGCCAGTAACTTTAGAGCAGCCCGGACGTATTGGGGGGTATTGTGAAACACCCCTTTAAGAGTGAGTTCACTGTAGTGGAGTAATTCAGTATTGACCGTAATCGTCGTGTCACGGGGACAACCACCAAACAAATTCACGGTCGCCCCCGGTCGCGCACAGGCGATCGCCGTTTCCCAGACCGACGGCACACCAGTTGCTTCAATCACCACATCGGCTCCCCAACCATCCGTCAGGTCTTGCACCAGCGCAGGAATATTTTCTACCTGACGATAGTTAAAGGTTTTCACCGCTCCTAATTGTTCGCCGACTTGCAAACGGCGATCGCTGCCCCCCAACAAAAACACGTTGATATAAGGATCGGATACGCTGGAATTGAAGCCAGGGGAAGGCAGATGGCTGTTCCAGTCTCCCTGTCCCGAAGCCAGTGCCGCCACAAACATTAAGCCGATCGCCCCATCCCCCAGAACCACGACGCGATCGCCTGGTTTGACATTGGAGCGGGCGGCTCCATGCAGAACACAGGCTAAAGGTTCGGTCATCGATGCCAGTGCAAACGGTAATTCGTCGGGAATAGACAGCAAATTGTGTTGCACAATCGCAGCCGGAATTTTCAGATATTCGGCAAAGGTGCCATTGTTAAACAGCAAGTTCTGGCAGAGGGAGTACTCTTCTTTTTTACAGAAGAAACATTCCAGACAGGGCGCGGAGTTATTGGCAACCACGCGATCGCCGACCTGCCAGTCTGTCACTCCCTCACCAAGGGCAACAATTTCACCCGCCGCCTCATGTCCAAACAGGGTTGGCGGCTTTAGCATGCGGGCATGACCACCCCTGCGCCACACCTTCAAGTCTGTCCCACAGGTCGTAGCGGCTCCCACCCGAATCACTACTTCCCCTGCCGCTGGAGTCGGGTCTTCAACTTGCTCCAGACGCAGATCCTCTTGCCCGTAAAGTAGTGCTGCCAGCAAGCCTTTCAACCTCTCAGAAATTGCCACCCATCATCTTACTGGGTTTGTGTGCCTGCTGGAACCCAAATCCCACTCTCCCAGCCGGTCATTGGATGTGAAAACACAGCCATCCATTGCCACAAACATTTCTGAAAAGGCATCTGGCTGCCGGGACTGCTTTGCTGGTTTAGGCAATGTTTGACGAAATGCTTTCAAACGCAGAACGGCTTGCTTTGCCAGGGTGAGCGTACTGGCGACCACTCGCAGTAAATCTTCCTCTGCGCGTCTGAATTCTGTAATTTCAATGGCATAGAGGTAGACCAACTGAAAGGCTGGGAGTGCGTGATAGGTCAGGGCAAATATGTGGTGATGGGTGTTCACTTCGATCGCCCATTCCCGCATCCGCTGATCAAGACATGCCTCCACAATCTGAACATGCTCCGCTGGTAGAAGATCGGATTCGTTAATGTGCAAACGCTTGAGCAGCCGTTCAGCCGCTGGGTTCACTTTCAGCACGTTGCCATCGGGATTAAATACCAGAATGGGGTTGGGGTTGTTTCTAAAAAATGTGGATAGTCGCAGGATGTCTGCGTCGGCATAGTCATGGTTTAACCGGGACTGGTGCAATTGCGAATCGATAACCTGGGACGGTAGATCCGCAACCTGGTTAGGTGGCTTTTGAGCCTGTGAAGGGATTTTGTTTACCATGGGAAATTAGCTCCTCAAGTTCTACTGGACGGTGGAGTCAAGCCAGGGTAGGTGTGCTAGCCGAAACCCTGGCTTTTGCTATGGCAGCCGTGGGACTGATTTTTGAGGATGGTTTTGGGGATTGAGGTTGAAGGGTCTATCTATAGCCCCAGCCAGAAGCGTTAGACCACAAGCATGAGGTACAAACTCAGGCATACTGCCTTTTCCTCCCCCTGGCGCTTACTACGTAACACCTGTTACTGGCAGATGGGTAGCAAGGTCGCATTTATACGGAAAGGAAACCACACAAAACAATCTTTCTGTAATGCCTCTTATGTCACCCTGCTCTCTACTATGGACAACTTCTAGCCCAGGTTGGGTGATAAAGATGCTGCCAGCGTGTGAATGTAGTCTTCCTTACAGGTGATTAAAAGCTATGCTTTAGGCTGACCAGATTCACCCGATCGGGTGCCCCCTATCACTGACAACAGTAGATTCCCGGATTTGTTAAGAAAATTGGTTGAGTGACTTTCTGATTGAACCCAGTAAAACTGCGAGGGTGTTTGTCCCAGATCGAACGATCTCAGGGATACCTGTCAGCGCTAAACTAATGGACATTGGTTAAAAATCTCTAGAGTTATCTGCTTTATTCTCCAGTCGCGATCGCGGAATGACCTATGCCCAGAACTCAACGCAACGACAACTTCATTGACAAGAGCTTTACTGTGATGGCAGATATCATCCTGAAAATTCTGCCTGCGAACCAGAAAGCAAAAGAAGCCTTTGCCTACTATCGCGATGGCATGTCAGCTCAGGCGGATGGTGAATATGCAGAAGCGCTGGAAAACTACGATGAAGCGCTCAAGCTCGAAGAAGACCCCTATGATCGCAGCTATATTCTCTACAACATGGGGCTGATTCATGCCAGCAATGGAGAACATGACGTGGCGCTAGATCTCTACCATCAGGCGCTAGAGCTGAACCCCAGAATGCCCCAGGCACTCAACAATGTCGCGGTCATTTTCCACTATTTGGGAGAACGGGAAAAAGAGGCAGGCAATGGTGACGAAGCGGAAGCCTTTTTCATTCAAGCAGCCGATTACTGGAAGCGGGCGATTCGCCTTGCTCCCAATAACTACATCGAAGCCCAAAACTGGCTCAAGACCACTGGACGGTCTCAAATAGACGTTTATTTTTAAGTCATTGGTGGGTGGTTAGGGATGAGCAAACTGGTGTTACAAAGACTAAATTTTGCAACATGGGGGGTTGGGGGCGAAGCCCCCAAGAAGGGGTGGAACCCCTTCACCCTTTCAAAACTTTTTGTTTACTGTACTAGCTGCCCAGCCAATCGAAAGACTGACCTGCTAACCACTTACCAGGCATAACAAAGCCCATGCTCGATCGCGATCAAGTTCATAAAGTTGCCCATCTTGCCCGGTTAGAATTGACTTCTGAGGAAGAAGAGCGGTTTACAACCCAACTGAGTGACATTTTGCAGTACTTTGAGCAGTTGAGCGAATTGGACACCAGCAATGTACCGCCTACCACACGGGCGATCGAGGTCAGCAATGTGACCCGTACTGATGCGCTTCAGCCCTATCCAAACCGGGAAGCGATTTTAGACTGTGCCCCCGACCGGGAAGGGGATTTCTTTAAGGTGCCTAAGATCATTAATCCTGAATGAAAAATTGACGTGGCATCACTACCCAATAGAATCCTTTGGGGTCAGGGTGGGATTTGTTAAACGGTATTACGTGGCTCCCCAGTTCATTGCTTGGGAGTACTAAGATCCAAAAAGCCTGACGTGCTTTTGCCCTGGGAGTGATCTTTGATGAAACCGTCGCTGCAATGCCCCTCCTGTTCACGTCCGATTTCAGATTTAAGGGGTGTAACCTCTCAAGTCTCTTGCGCATTTTGCAAAAGTCGGTACGGGGTCGTTTATGGCAAGCTCTCGCGGCGATCGTCCATCTACGAAACTCTGCTTCACCTCTCTGCAAAATTGCCGACGTTCTACAGACGGCACTATACCTTACAGATCACCACACCCGATCGCAACCTGAAATTGCTCCAGTTTTCGGTTCCAGGCAAAACCGATGTGCTGCCGGTACAGCATGGAGATATTGTCTCTGCCCTGTATACGTTACAGGGCTATGTCATGAAAAAGCTGGTTGTGATTACCAATCACACGACAGGGAAGCGCTACATTCTACCTAACCCAATTCCCAGTACCAGCTATTTAACGGTGATTCTGGGTACTGTCATCCTCGGACTATTGATTAGCTCCTATGTGGCTGGGGTTAGCCTGTTTCTGACGGCTGCGGTCAGTGCGCTGACAGCGGTGTTGATTTTGAAAGCTACCGATACCGCTCATCTGAACAGCCCATCGTTAGAAACCCATGGACGAGAAGGAAATCGGTTGATGGCAGATCAGAAACTCTTGGCGCACAAAGCCAAGCTGGAACATCGGGTGGATGAAATCAACCATGAGTGCCAATCGACTCAGTTTTTAATTGAACAGATAGAAGACCTGAAACAAAAAATGCTGAATCTGGATCGGGATCTGTACTCGGTTCGGATCCATCGTTCAACGGGGGCTGTGGGTATTTTGAAACAGCAAATTGCGAATAACTATCGCCTGATACGGGAATACCGACGTACCCTGAAGATGATTGAGATTGAAATCGATACCTCCTGGATAGCTGACCAATTACCCAACTCCGATAACTTCACACGGGCGATCGCCCAACGATTAGCAGAACTCCAGGAAATTGAAGACCAGAACCAGTTTCTGAAGCTCCAACTGGCTGCCTATGAAGAAGTTGGCTATCAGCGAATTGGGGAGTACGAGTAGGTTTAATACTGGTTTCCAGCTTTACGATGATTGACGGCAGTCATGCCAGTGGCATCTATTACTTTGCCGGTATTAACCGTGGCATAAATTAACCAGTGATCGCCGCACTCCATCCGTTTCTTCACGGTACATTCCAGATATGCCAGAGCATCTGTCAAAATTGGGCAGTCATTGGAGGCTGTCTGAATTGCCACGCCAGCAAATCGGTCTTCACCGGGAACTTGAGGCTTGAGTAGAGAACGGGGAATAGTTTTGCCTTCCTTAAAAAGGTTGAGCACAAATTGCTCGTCTGGGGATGCCAGCATGGCACCCACCCCATCCTTCCTGACCGAGATGGTTAACCCTGGCGGACTAAAGCTAGCCTGGGACACCCAGGAAGTGAGGACACCTAGCAACGTATTACCCTGCTTTGCCGTGATCAGGCACAGTGAACCTGTGACTCTTCCCACTGCCTGGGCGGTGCGATCGGTTTGAGTCTCAACCGCCATTTGGCGGGGAGTCCGCACTTTTTTGGTTTTTTTGACTGCCTGGACAAACTCACTCCCAGCCGTTACACATTGCTGTAACGTTTCTTCCGTGGGTTTGAACTTGACCCGAATGGTGTCAAATCCAAACCGATAGCCCGCGTCCTGAAGTTTATTTTCAATCTGGTCAACCGCTTCTCCACTCCAGCCATAGGAGCCAAACACCCCTGCCACTTTGGTCTTTGCCGCAGAGGATAGGACAATTCCCAGCGCGGTTTGAATCTGGATTGGGGCATGACCCCCCAGGGTTGGCGAACCGATGACAAAGCCATCCGATCGCTCAATTGCCTGGGCAATGTCCTCCGGGTCAGTATATTCACAATTGATGGATTCAACCGCCGCCCCTGCCTCTGTAATCCCTTTCGCGATCGCCTGCGCCAGCGCTGCCGTATTGCCATACGCCGAGGTGTAAAGCATGGCAACACTTACATCCTGGCTTTGTTGCTGCTGACACCACTGACGATATTCCAGCCTTAACCGGCTGAGGCTATGGCGCACCATGGGACCATGAGCAGGGGCATAGATTTTGGTAGGCAGGGGAGCCAACCGATCCAGAACCGTTTCAACCTGGGTTGCCTGAGCCGCATGGAGGCAATCGAAGTAGTAACGCCGATCGTCTTCATATTGTTTCCAGTGTTCGTCCATGACCGATTCATCACAGACGTGTGCCCCAAAGAGCTTGTCAGTAAATAAAATGCGCGTAGTCGGGTCATAGATGCAGAGCGCATCCGGGTGGCGGGGCGTTGGCACAAAACGGAACTGAAGTTCGTGACCATCTCCCAAGTCAATGACTTCCTCATCCCGAACGATATGCACCTGGAGTGTCCGGTTTGCCGCATACTCAATCCCTAAGTCCAGCGCTTGATCATCAATCATTGCCGGAACTACCTGCTCCACCAGGGTCGATCGCAGTGTCAGGGCACCCGGTTTGGAGCAAATGACTGTGGTGTAAGGGGCTAACTCCAGTAACCGTTTCAGGGTCGCAATCCGGTTGGGGTTGACATGACTCAGAATAATGTAATTCAGCCGTTGAAGATATTGGTACTGTTGCAACTCATCCAAAAAGAGGTCAGTAAAGGACTCTCCTGGTGGGTCAATCAGAGCAGACTCCCGTGCCTGAATCAGATAAGCGTTTGCAGTCGTTCCTTTCTGCCGAGCATATTCCACCTCAAACTTAAGCCGATCCCAGGTGCGCGATCGCAGCACCAATGTATTGGTCCCAATTTCAGCCGTTTGGACATCGCGAGGCTTGGAGGTGAGAGAGGAAGGATGAGGGGTGAGGAGAGTCATGGTAAGGGATGGGAGGGGGAGCAGAGGGGCACGAGTGAGGGGAAGAAATTAAAAGTTGAGAGTTGAAAGTTTGGAACTCAGAGTTTATAGGGAATGGGTAATCGGTTGGGTTTGTCAATTGGTTTGTGTCAATTTTGGAAAGGTAGTCGAGGGAGTCAGGGGTTCAAGGAGTTAAGGCACAGTCTTTAAGGCTTACCCAATCGGTTGTCGTTTGTCCTTTGTCATTCATCCTTGGTGCTCTGTAAAATCCCAATGACCAATGACTAATGATCAATGACCAATTAATCCAGAACTACTAACCACTAACCACTGACTAACCACCACCAACCAACAACTAACAACCCCTTTCCCCTCTCCCCTCACTCATCAATAGTGATTCCCCACCTTACGATGGTGGACGGCTGTCAGGGCATCGGTGCTGGAAACACGCCCCGTTTCTACAGAGCTGTAAACTAGCCAGTGGTCGTTGCAGTCCAGGCGGCTGATGACTTCGCACTCCAGGTATGCCAGGGCATCTGCCAGGATGGGAGAGCCGTTATTGGCGGGATAGGTTTTGACCCCTTCAAATCGGTCAGCACCGGGGGGAAATCGCTTGAGGAAGTGTTTCATTAAGGGCTGGTAGTTGCCCTCCTGAAGAACGTTGAGGATGAAGCGATCGCCCACATGCATGAATGATTCAATTGCCCGATCTTTGGCAACCGCGATTGTAATCCCTAACGGTTCCAGGCTTGCCTGTGCCACCCAGGATGCCAGCATGGCACTGGAGGCATCACCTTTTTTTGCGGTGATGATGTAGAGTCCACCGCTGATCCGACCCAGGGCTTTGTCCAGATCGCTGTTGAGGGACTTCATTTGTTTGATGCTGCGATCGCGGGTAAGCCACTGTCCCAGGTCGGTTCCGGCTTCATCACAAAGCTGATAGGTGTTTTCGGTGGGGGTTTCCTTAATCAAGATAGGAGGAAACCCTTCGCTCAACCCCAGTTCCTGAAATCGGTTCCGTAATGGGTAAACCGACTCATCATCCCCCCCGCCAGATTCAAACAAGCCGAAGGACTGTTTACTGTTCGCTTCAGCCAGAATGGTGCTTAATACGGTTTGAGTGGTTGCCGATTGGGATTGAGGTGGCATCCCAATCACGATGCCCGCAGCAATGTCAATTAACTCGCGGACATCCTGGGGTTCAACCGCGCGGAAATCCACCTGCTCGACAGCAACTCCGGTTTTAGCAATTCCCTGGGCAATGGCATGGACCAGGCGATCGCTGTGCCCATACTCCGACATATGAAACAAAACCACAGTGGTTTCTGCCTTTGCCTTTGCCTGACTCCATTCCTTGTAGCGTCCGACCAACTCAGAAACATGGTGTTGTAGCAGGGGACCATGCCCGGTGGCAATTTGAGCGATCGCCGGTAATTCATTCATCCGCTTGATGGCAGACAGTACCGATCGGGCATTCGGTTCCATCAGGCATTCGTAGTAGGTGCGGAAGTCGGGGTTGAGCAGTTCCAGGTCTTCGTCGTAGGTGCAGTCGTCGCAGAAGTGCATCCCAAAGGCATCACAGGTAAACAATACCTGGGTCTTGTGGTCGTAGGTAAAGATAGTGTCGGGCCAATGCAGGTTAGGGGCAGAAACAAATTCCAGATCGTGACCATTACCCAGGTCGAGGTGTTCTCCACTCTTGACCAGTTTGCGCTTAAACGGCTGATGCACCAGGTCTTCCAGGAATTGGATGGCGACTTTTGCTCCGACTACGGTTGCTTGGGGAGCCAACTTCAAAACATCTGCGACCAAACCACTGTGGTCTGGTTCGGTATGGCTGATGATGATGTAGTCAATCTGGGTCGGGTCAATCAACCCGGTCAAGGTATCCAGGTAAGGCTGGCGAAACTTTTCGTGGGAGGTGTCCACCAGGGCAATCTTCTCTCCCCGAATTAAGAAAGAGTTGTAGGTGGTGCCGTTTTGCAGGGCAAATTCAATGTCGAAGCGATCGCGATCCCAGTCGAGGCAGCGAATGGCAGTGGTGTCCGTTGCAATATCAATCGTTTCCAGGGTCAGTCTGGATTGAACTCGTTCTGGAGTGAGTGCGATCATTAAACTGCCTCCTGCTCAAAATCGTAATGTTTGCAACATTCCTTTCCTATTATTGATGCAAACGCCCCCATTGTGTAAAGTTTTGTTAGGTAAAGTTACTTATTAGCCAGTCTTATCAACCTCGTTGCATCGAGCAGGCAACGGTTATTACAGAAGACTGATTCAAGCATAAACCTCTGTCCAGATCCCCAGCACCTTAAAGATGCCGGGGATCTAAATCCCTCAGTTCAGCGCCATTCACCTGATGGACAAATCCACTCCTACGGAAATTTCCAGCAATGAAAATACCAACTTATAGTGCGTTACGCTTCGCTTTAGCGTAGCCATGCCCGCAGGGCTGGCACCTTACAGCAGTTTTCCAGATGCGTAGACCACAGCAAAGACGGGGAGTAGGGAGTGGGGAGTAGGGAATCGTGTGGCTTAACCAAGTGAAAATCGCTGTAAGACGGGTGTATTGTTTTGGAGAAATCTCCTAGTAAGACTTTGAATTTCTGGGCACAAACCCTTGAGCCAATCCTCTTCATCTAACAGCAACTCTGGCGATCGCCCAGTCCTTCCCATGACCAGAAACTCCTGGTTGGCACTGGTGATTGGCAATTCCCGCTTGCACTGGGCGATCTTCTGTAAAGATCAACTCCTATCTACCTGGGACACCCCCCATCTATCTTCCCTGGCGGAAGGGATTGGCATCATTGCCAACCATATTGACATTTCCTTAATCTCTCCCGAACTCTGGATTGCCTCGGTTGTGCCATCTCAGAGTGACCTCTGGCAAGATTACTTTCCTGTCCGCTTTCTGACTCTGGAACAGGTACCCCTGAAGGAGACTTACCCTACCCTTGGCATCGATCGCGCCCTGGCGTTGTGGGGTGCCATTTCTACCATCGGTAATCCGGTTTTAGTCATTGATGCGGGTACCGCCCTCACCTTTACCGGAGCCGATCGCCACCGTCGACTGATTGGCGGAGCCATTCTGCCCGGTCTACGCCTGCAATTTCAATCCCTGGTACAGGAAACCGCTGCCTTACCCGCACTCCCTACTCCCCACTCCCCACTCCCCACTCCCCTCCCCGATCGCTGGGCACGCACCACCGACAGTGCGATCGCCAGTGGCATCCTCCATACCCTACTGGCAGGCATTCAATCCTTTGTTGAAAACTGGTGGCAGCAATTTCCAGACAGCCCAGTGGTATTAACTGGCGGCGACGGTGAATTCCTGTATCACTGCTTGACCGCCCATTGGCACAAACTTTCCAGTGGAGAGACCCCCAACCTGATAGCGAAAATCAGCCTGAATCCCCACATCATTTTTGCAGGCATCAGTATGATCAGGAACCAGCGGTAGCGGTGAGGGGCAGATGAGTAGGGGGGATGAGAGTTGCCTCTGTCCCACACGGCATTCTTTCTAACTCAAAACTCTCAACTCAAAACTCTCAACTTTCCACTCCTCACCCTTTGCCTGTCACTGCAATAAATTCCCGAATCCTTTCTGCAACCTGGTCAGGATGGGTTTCTAAAATATTCTCACCAGCCTGGAGGATTTGTTCAAGCTTGGCTTTGGGAGTCAGTTGGGTGTAAGCCTGATTTAAGGAAGCAGAAATGGTGTGATCCTGTTGACCTTGTAAAACCAGTACCGGAATTTTTAGCCAGCGCAACCGATCGTCCAAATACTCTGCTTTTACTTCGGATCGGCGGCGGTAGAACAGTAATTTGCAGGCGGGAAGAGACTCTAATAACTGTCTGCGTTGGTGCAGCAGGCGCTCAATCACTCGAAATTTGAAGAATTTGCTCAGGGGGAGGAGCGATCGCAGCCCCCACTCTATCCAGGGAGCCAGGAGCAACCGTGATGAGGACCAGCGATCGCCTTTCTGGCGAATTTGTACTCCTTCGGAACCCAGCAGCACAAGCCCTGCCACCTGCTTGGAATACTTGAGGGCAAAGCTGGCAGCTACCCATCCTCCCAGCGAATGCCCTACGAGGTAAACTTTTGGCAGTTTTAACGCCTTCACCCACTCCGCCAGACAGTCCACCTCCAGATCAATGGAGTAATGGATATTGGGGTTT
The DNA here is from genome assembly GCF_056784235.1 of Kovacikia sp. CALU 1929. NCBI lineage: Bacteria > Bacillati > Cyanobacteriota > Cyanophyceae > Leptolyngbyales > Leptolyngbyaceae > Kovacikia > Kovacikia sp. CALU 1929. The sequence goes on along the minus strand of NZ_JBXBCF010000080.1, from coordinate 14,087 downwards.
TCTGACTCGCCAAATCCTAAAAGATCCGGTGCCAGACAGTGATAGTCCAGGCTTAACTGTTCAATCACAGCCATCCACTGGCTGCTTTCCTGCCAGGAACCATGCAAAAACACCAGGGCAGTACCTTGACCGACTTCGCGCCAGAAGACTAACCCTTGAGATAGCTTGATACGAGAGTTTCGGACTGGTAGAGCCATCCTGATTGAGCCATGCATTCCCTGTACCCTATCACTTTTCAAAACTACAAAATCGCCTAAGCCAGTGTGGTCAACCCATTGAAATAGTCTTGCAACTGGCGATCGTGGTCGTGGGAAAGGGTACCAATGGGCAGAGAATTGGGAGAAAATGCCTGCACATCGGCAATTTCCATCGTGTCCTGAACCTGCATCTCTCCGTGGGCCTCCACCTCAATCACGACACAGATGGAATGAACCCGTGGGTCCCGTTCTGGAGAGGAATAGACACCGACCAGACGGCGAATGGTTGATAATTGCAACCCGGTTTCCTCCTCCAATTCCCGCTGAACCGTTGTGGGAATGTCTTCGCCCCAGTTGACCATGCCACCGGGCAACCCCCACATGCCGTTATCGCGCCGCCGAATCAGCACGATGCGACCATCCGGCAGAATGGGAATGATGCTGGTTCCCATGACCGGATGGCGGAATAGAATACCCAGAACTGTTTGTGTAAAGTGCCACCATCGACGCATAAATTAAGGCTATTTAGCAGAAACTCCTACTAGCGATCGCAAGCAGATGCCCAGGTTTGTATAAAACCCTTTCAGAACCATTACTAAAACATTGCAATGTCTCAGGTGAGATCAGCCAGAATTGCTTCAGCATGATTGTCGGGCTTGACTTTGGTATAAATCTTTTCAATCGTACCATCTGAGTCGATAAGGAAAGTGTTGCGGCTAATGCCCATATACTCCTTGCCCATAAACTTTTTCAGTCCATAGCTGCCGTAGGTTTCAGCCACTTTACCCCCTTCATCAATCAGCAGGGGAAAGGGAAGGTCATACTTGGTGGCAAATTTTTCATGGGATTTGGCATCGTCCGTGCTAACACCCAAAACCACCACATCTTTTCCCTGAAACTCTGTGTAGGAGTCACGAAAATTGCAAGCTTCTTTGGTGCAACCTGGAGTGTTGTCACGCGGGTAAAAGTAAAGTACAACTCGCTTGCCTTTCAAGTCAGACAGATTCACGATATTGCCTTTAGCGTCAGACAAGCTGAAATCAGGGGCGCGATCGCCAACTTTAAGAGACATAGGTACAAGGATGAAGGATGAGGTATGAATGATGAATGACTGGGCTGGATAAAGCTTGAACCAGGTTGAGGGATCTCAAAGAGAATCCCATTTGATAGGGTAAAGGTTTCTTAACATACTGTCCAGGTCACACACTGTCCAGGTCACAAAACGCCCTTAGAGCTGGGTATAGCTTGGGCGCGGCGTGGATCGATCTCAACTGCCATCCGGAGCGATCGGGCAAATGCTTTAAAGCTAGCTTCGATGATGTGGTGGGAGTTGATTCCATCCAACTGACGCAGGTGGAGCGTCATCTGGGAATGGTTCACAATCGCCACAAAGAACTCCCGTACCAGTTGGGTGTCATAGGTGCCTACCCGTTCGGTTGGAATGGTTAATCCGTAGGTGAGATGGGGACGACCGGAAAAGTCGAGCGCTACCTGGATCAAGGCTTCATCCAGCGGTGCGACAAAATGCCCAAACCGAACAATCCCTTTGCGATCGCTCAGGGCTTTGCCTAACGCCATTCCCAGGGTGATGCCCACATCTTCGTTGGTATGATGATCGTCAATTTCGTAATCTCCCTGCGCCTGCACATCCAGGTCAATCAAACCGTGGGAAGCAATTTGGTGCAGCATGTGATCCAGAAAAGGCACACCTGTTTTCGCTGTGCATTGTCCAGTGCCATCTAAGTTGATACTCACCTGAACATTGGTTTCGCCGGTTTTGCGGCTGACGGACGCTGTTCGGGTGGGCAGCATCAAATTTTGGGGAAGATTGAGGCGGCGTTCTTGTGGCTCTGACAGAGCATCGCTAGTTTGCATGGCATCTATATCAAACACGTAGGCAATTCTATTATCCCGGTATTGCTGCTAAATGCCTATCCGCAAGCCCCTTATGTGAGGTGGGCATCCCCTACTGTCTTTCAGAAGACTCTAGTATCAGAGGGTGTTTGAAATGAACTGATGCAAATTGACCAGGAGGGGTCTTTCCGTAGACATAGAAGGGGTTGCCAAGTAAATGTTATGGTTACTACTTTTGAAGGATGAATAAACAAAAAAGTGATTTTAATCTGGAGTCATGGTTGGAAAACATAGACTATTTAGTCCAGCCTGTTACGACGAATACAAGATCTTCTGATAAATGGAGTAAAACAATGAGTTTAGAAGAAAGAGCAAAAGCAACTGCCAAAAACGTAGAAGGTAAAGTCCAGGAAGCGATCGGAAATGTGACCGGCGATCCTCAAGATCAAGTCGAGGGACAGCTCAAGCAAGCTGAAGCTTCTGCCCGTCATAGCAAAGAGGATATCAAAGATAACGTCAAGCGCACGATTGATAGAGCCTAGTTATCACCCATCCTAAATTCTTTGAACCCCTTTTCTATTCTTAGAAGAGGGGCTTCGTTTTAAATTCCTCATTTCTAAGGTATGCGATTGGCAACGACTGCAAATTCAAGACGACGGCTGAAATTCGTTTTTTGGGAGTGACTCCGGTTCATTCGCCATCAAAATTTGCATCTTTCTGATGGTTATCGTAAAGAACCAGGCAGCCCTATATAGATTGTTTTAACTACAGGTTTTTTAGTAGGATGCTGATTAACAATTTGAAACAGCGACATTAAACCCGTGGTTCAAAGTTCTAGCAGTTCTGATGTACAGATTCCTGTTGTTTCTGCCGATGATCCAGGCGTGTGGTCTGGGTTACTGCAACAGTTACTTGATCGCCAATCCCTTTCCCAAGAACAGTCAGCAGCGTTAATGCAGGGCTGGTTGGGTGAAAGGGTGCCGCCGGTTCTTTCAGGCGCTATCCTGGCAGCGCTTCAGGCAAAGGGGGTATCGGCGGATGAACTGGCAGGGATGGCGCGGGTTTTGCAAGCACAGGCTGCCTCCCTCCCCACACCCCACACCCCATACCCCACACCCTTAATTGATACCTGCGGGACGGGGGGAGATGGAGCCGGGACCTTTAATATTTCTACTGCTGTCGCTTTTGTTGCCGCCGCCGCCGGAATTCCCGTCGCCAAGCATGGAAATCGTTCTGCTTCCAGTCGAGTCGGGTCTGCGGATGTTCTGGAGGCGTTGGGTGTAAATTTGTCCGCCCCTGCCGAAAAAATTCAGGCGGCGGTTCAAGCGGTTGGAATTACATTTCTATTTGCGCCCGGTTGGCATCCGGCAATGAAAGCGATCGCGCCGATGCGTCGGACTCTGAAGGTGCGAACGATATTTAACTTGTTGGGTCCTTTGGTCAATCCGATGCGCCCTACAGGACAGGTGATTGGTGTGTGTGATCCTGACCTGGCGAAAACGATTGCCCAGGCATTAAACCAGTTAGGTACGCAACGGGCGATTGTTCTTTATGGACGGGAACGCCTGGATGAGGCGGGATTAGGGGATGCGACTGACCTGGCAATCCTCTCAAATCAGCAGGTACACCTGACCAGCATCAATCCCACCGAATTAGGGCTGGAGTCTGCCCCCCTGAGTGCGATCGCAGGCGGTGACCTTCAGCAAAATGCCGAGATTCTAAAAACTGTGCTGAAAGGCGGTGGCACCCAGGCACAAAAAGATGTGGTTGCCCTCAACGCTGCCCTTGCCCTACAAGTGGGCGAAGCCATCCCCCAGACAGAAAACTCCTACAGGGCTGGAATTTCACTTGCCAAAGAGGTTTTAAGCAGCGGTGCCGCCTGGAAAAAGCTGGAGCAACTAGCTGAGTTTTTGGCAGGGTGAAAGGGTGAAGAGAGTTTTGAGTTGAGAGTTTTAAGTTGAGAGTTTTGAGTTGAGAATTACAGCGATTTTCATTTGGTTAAGCCACACGATTCCCTACTCCCCACTCCCTACTCCCCGTATTTTCTGGGGTCTAAGCATCTGAAAACTGCTGTAATGGATGATGGGTAATGGACACGGGAAATCGGTAATGGTAGCCAGGAAACCTTTGCTCCTTACTAAGAATCCTGGATTTAATCACCCCGCAAACTGTACGGGCGGGTTTAGCAGTCCAATTTGCCTGGCGCGATGGATTTGACAGCAAAACCCGCCCCTCCCCAATTCCGAACTTATTTATTTCTCATTTCTAACTATTAACAACTCCTCACTCCTCACTCCTCACTCCTCACCACCATCACCTTCTAAAGTTTCGCCAATCTGCTCATTCCTGACTCCATGTCTAAATTAGGTCGTGCCATAATAAGGCGTTTGTTTCCTATAACTTTGTAACGAGGTCTATGGCAGTTTCTTCTACTCAGCCTGCACTGCTGGTTTTAGCCGATGGTACCTCTTACCAGGGTTGGTCGTTTGGGGCGACCGGCACCACAATTGGAGAGGTCGTTTTTAATACGGGAATGACGGGTTATCAGGAAGTCTTGACCGACCCAAGCTATTGTGGGCAGATTGTTACTTTCACCTATCCTGAGTTGGGCAATACTGGTGTCAACCCTGAGGATGAGGAGTCAAGCCATCCCCAGGTGCGGGGAGTGATCGCCCGTAACATCTGCCCTAAACCGAGTAACTGGCGTTCTACCCAGTCGCTGCCTGACTACCTGAAGCAGCACTATATCCTGGCAATCTATGGTATTGACACTCGTGCCCTTACACGCAAACTCCGTTCAGTCGGCGCGATGAATGGCGCAATCTCAACCGAAATTCTTGATCCGGCAGAACTGCTGGAGCAAGTGCAGGATGCACCTAGTATGGCAGGGCTTAATCTGGTTCGTGAGGTGACTACCTCGGAGGTTTATGAGTGGTCTAGCATTACCCAACCAGAATGGGAGTATGGCTCTACTCAACCCGGAACCGCCCAAGAGCCGCTAACTGTAGTGGCGATCGACTTTGGCATTAAGCGTAATATCCTGCGTCGTCTTGCCAGCTATGGTTGCCGGGTGATAGTTGTCCCTGCCGATACGCCTCCTGAAGAAATTCTGAAATACAACCCGGATGGTATTTTCCTATCCAATGGACCGGGAGATCCTGCTGCCAATGTCGAAGGCATTCAGACGACTAAAGCGTTGTTAGGATCTGAGAAGCCGATGTTTGGTATTTGCATGGGGCACCAAATTCTAGGGCTTTCCCTGGGTGGTGAAACCTTTAAGCTCAAATTTGGGCATCGGGGACTGAACCAGCCCTGTGGACTCCGCGAAAAGGTGGAAATTACCAGTCAGAATCATGGTTTTGCGATCGCGGCGGAGTCCCTTCCCGATGCCAGTGTAGAGATCAGCCACCTCAACTTGAACGATCGTACTGTTGCCGGTTTGCGCCATAAATCCCTGCCGCTCTTTTCTGTTCAGTACCACCCCGAAGCCAGCCCTGGTCCCCACGATGCGGATTATCTATTTGATCGCTTCGTTGAAGCCATGCGTCAGGATCGGAAAAAATCTCAAAAGTAAGGAATGAGAATGAAATAACATCCAAAAGTTTTCTATCATTCCGGGCGACAGCGTCGGCGTTGCCTGTCGGAGGTTTAGAAGCTCAGAGTTCTCCCCAGCAAAGGTTCATGCGAATGCTTCTGGGCGCTCTTACCCGGTGGGCAAGCAAGCTACAGGATGACAAACGCCGGAGTGGTTAAGTCTGTGATTCTCAGAAAAAAGCTGAAGGATCAAGGATGAAAACTTTTACCCTTTATTCTTTATCTTTCATCTTTTTTCTTATATTGCCAATTCTTCGCTAAGATATGGGAACTTCAGAACCACTGCCGGTACCAAATTATTTAGCCGGGGTGTATACTGAAGCGTCGAATTTAGGACTGAAACGCTAGGAGGGTTTTATTCCTGAGCCAATGACCTTGACTGTCAGCTTACGAGGCACCCGCGAAGTCAAGGATAACTACCAGCTATTTCGCCTCACTGGTCTTCTGGATGCTTTCTCCGAACCAACCTTTCGTAAGGTGATGACTAAATGTGTCGAGGAAGGTCCCAAGCACATCATTCTGGATTTGTCGAAGATTGATTTCGTAGACAGCTCCGGACTGGGTGCCTTAGTTCAGCTTGCCAAAAAGGCGCAGACGGCTGAAGGCACCCTGCAAATTGTGACGAACGCCCGCGTTACCCAAACCGTAAAGCTAGTTCGTCTGGAGCAGTTTCTTGCTCTGCAAACTTCGGTTGATGTTGCGATTGAAAACGTGAAAGGTTAAGTCGATGCTGAAGCTGATGGGGTAAAGCCTACCTATTTAAAAGGATGGTCTCAAAGCAGGGGTTTAGGAGGTTCTGGCAGCAAGCTTCAATTGGGGCTGCTGTCCCTCTAGCGTTAGGGTTGTTAGTGGCGATCGCCTTTCTAACCTGCCCGCCTGTTCTGTTGGCTGCCGAATCTAGGGATGTTCATCAATCAGCATTTCAGCCGCCTGCGATTCAGCCACCTGCCATTGTTAAGGAACTCCAGGAGATCCCATGAGTGTCGCTCGTCTCTCTGAAGACGACCTGAAAAGCGCTTTAAGCCAGCTTGATGGTTGGAGTGTTAAAGATGCTAAACTCCATCGCCAGTATCAATTTGGCTCTTTTGTTGAGGCATTTGGGTTTATGTCTAGCTTGGCGCTGGTTGCCGAGTCGATGGGGCATCACCCGGAGTGGTTCAATGTCTACAATCGCGTCACCATTGACCTGACTACCCATGACTCTGGCGGCATTACTCAGAAAGATGTTGATCTCGCTAAAAGAGCGAATGAATTAGCAAAATAATGAGTGAAGTAACGAGTGGGCTGAACTACTATCTTTAATGCTTCCCACCAATCTTTTAATCCATCGCCACAGTGGGGAAGAGGTCATTCCTAAACGACTGGCGCTGAGTCAGGAAAATCTGACTACGGCAGCTACGTTGATTGATCTATTCCAGTGTGCAAAGGGTAGCCCCCGCCGCGAACTGAACCGTCAGTTGCAGGAGTTGGAGGGAGAAAGTACTGATTACCGGATCAAGCGAGGATTGGCGCACCTGCTCAATGGTGATGCCTTTAGCCAGTTTGAAACCATCAGCCCCCTTGATCCATTGGAGTTGCGTCAGCGGATCTTTGCTCTCTCCGCCGAGTCAGCCCCCAGTCTCCAGGCAACCCAGGTTATTCTCCAAAGGGTCGCAGATGAACTGACCCAGAAACTTGACCAGGGAGTATTGCCAGAACAAGTTCAAGCAGGACTATATGCAGATCTGCCCGATAATCAGATTCTGATCAGTTTTGAAGCACCGACTCCAGAGGCATTATTGCACCGCTACAACCTGTCTCAGGTGCAGGGTGTGTTTTATCGTGCCAGTCACGTTATCCTCAATGCTCACCGTAACGATCCAGGTGAGTATAAGCTCTTATTCCGGTACATGAAGCTGTTTAGTCTCATGACCTATATCGAAGGTGATGCCGACCACGGCTTCACTCTGACGATTGATGGTCCGACTAGCCTGTTTAAATTGAATACGAACTATGGTTTAAAGCTGGCGATGCTCCTACCTGCTCTGCTCCATGTTACGAAGTGGAGCCTGACGGCTACCCTGCAACTTAAGGACACCTATTCTGGCGCTACCCGAACCAAGCGCTTTTCTCTGAACTCCAACTGTGGTTTAGTGACCCATTATCCTCCTGGTAAAACCTACGACAGTATGCTGGAGTTGGGTTTTGTCGATCGCTGGGCAAAAGTCAAAACTGACTGGCAACTGGAGCGGGAAGTAGATCTGATCCCCATTCCGGGTAGTGTGATGATTCCAGACTTTCGGTTGGTTCACCCGGATGGGCGCACTTTTCTGCTGGAAATTGTGGGCTACTGGCGTCCAGAGTATCTCAAGAAGAAGTTTTTCCAGGTGCGACAGGCGGGACGGCATGACCTGATTCTGGCGGTTTCAGAACGGCTTAATTTAGAAAAAGCGGGAGTCAAGTTTAACGAGACCGCTGCCAGGGTCATTTGGTTTAAGGATCAGTTGCTTCCTAAAACGGTGTTGGAAGTACTGGAGATCTGACTTCTGTCACAGTCAAACCTATCTCTGCCACTCTGTTGGCTAATTGTCGCGAATATTCTGTGGCAGAGGTTCTCTTTACTTAATCTTTAAATTCATTCGATTGGGTGAGTCAGACCCATCCATTTGGATGGCGAAATCAGGCTGCTTTCTGGGGGAATCTAGTAGGAGCAATAAGCCCTAATATCAGATTTCGATATCACATGAAGACTATCAATCCTGGTTCCCGCTCTCATCTGACGATAGGACAAATTCTCAACCATATTCTTGCCACCGGAAAAATTACCCGCGCGGATGAGATGTTTTTCTTTAAAACATTAGCCAGCGGAACTGCATTGAATGATTATGAAATGGATATGGTGACGGATGTTCTCGATCGCCTGCAAATGGGTCTTCTAAAAGTTGCTGACTAAACCTATCCCATTCTTTTGATCGCCGTAGTTATAAGCAATAGTACACGTCAACAGACGCACAACCTGTCGCACTATCCTTTTCTTCCGGGCACTTGAAATCTGCTTTAGTTAATGCAAATTCCGATGGGTAAAGGGTTTAGCCTGAGCACCTGAATAGGTCGCTGCGATATGTCCATTACCGACCAATTGATATTTGTAGGTCACTAATCCCTCTAAACCGACTGGACCTCTGGGTGGCATTTTCTGAGTGCTGATGCCAACCTCAGCACCAAACCCATAGCGGAACCCATCCGCAAAGCGGGTTGAGCAGTTGTGGTACACCCCCGCTGCATCTACCTGTGCCATAAAGATTTCCGCTGCGCGTACATCCTCAGTTGCGATCGCTTCCGTATGCCGGGAGCCATAGGTGTTAATATGGGCGATCGCCTCCTCCAGGGAGTCCACCACCTTGATTGCCAGAACCAGATCGCTATATTCGGTTGTCCAGTCTTCTTCCGTGGCTGCTGGGATATTGAGAATTTCGCGAGTATGATCGTCACCGCGCAATTTTACATTTCTCAACTGCAAGGCAACGACCGCTTCTAGCAAAAACTCAGACGAGATCGCTTGGTGGACCAGTAATGTCTCAATTGCATTACAGGCAGCAGGATACTGGGTCTTAGCATCTACCGCAATCATGATCGCCTTTTGCACGTTCGCTGCCTTATCCACGTACAAATGGCAAATTCCATCGGCATGTCCCAGTACAGGAATATGCGTATTTTGCTGGACAAACCGAACGAAGGAATTGGAACCTCTAGGAATAATCAGGTCTACATACTGATCCAGCTTCAACAGTTCCAGGGTTTCTTCCCGTGTCGTTAGCAGTTGAACTACAGAAGGGTCAATTCCTGCTACAGACAATCCCTGGCGAATCGCCTCAACCAATGCCTCACAGGATTGTAGAGCTTCCTTACCCCCCTTCAAAATCACACCATTACCGGACTTAATCGCCAGACTAGAAATTTGCACCACTGCATCCGGTCGCGCTTCAAAAATGACGCCTAATACTCCCAGAGGGCAGGTAATGCGTTTAAGCACCAACCCCTGATCCAGCTCCCGATGAATTTGGACTTCACCTATTGGGTCAGATAATTTGGCAACATCTCGCACACCTGCGATCGCCCCCTGCAATTTCCCCTCGTCCAACTTCAACCGGGCATAGATCGCCTGAGAAATGCCCTCTGCCTCTGCCGCCTGACAGTCAGCTTTGTTTGCCGCCAGAATATCTGATGCAGCAGATTCCAGAGATTGGGCGATCGCCTCTAGCGCCTTATTTTTCTTCTCAGTGGGCAATGTAGCCAGTAGTCGAGCATTGTCACGGGTCTGCTGGGCAAGGTCAATCAGCGATAAAGCAGCCCCAGAACTGGACTTGGTGACAGATGAAATACTCATGTTCTTAGAGGCAAAAAAAGCTGTGGAAAATTCAGAAACCCTTTCCCTAAAGGGTACAGGCTAACATAAACCGATAGCTTAGGATCGCACGAAATTGAGGTTTCTGTCCCATGTCTGTTGTTTCTGAGAAAAAACGTAAGGTGCAGGTACTCAAACTTGACTACCTTGCAGCCGATAACTTCAGAGTGCCAACTATTTTCAGTCAGGAATGGCTCAAACCGTTGCAATTTTTGCAATGACCTGAACCCACCGGGCAAACCCGCAGGATCAAACGATGTTGTGATTACATAGAGTTTTCTACTATCAAAGGAAACTAGCCAACCTGGTGTTCCTGGATTTTGCCGATGCGATCGCGCCCCACAAACCCATAGTTCAATCCCCACAACCCTCCAACCTTTAATACCTGGGGCTTCTGAGGAAGGACCCCCTTTGCCATGGATATTCCGTCGATCTTGAGCAACAATCACATATTTGGTCTTCCACCCATGTCACGCAATTTCACCTGATTCGGATGAACCATATCGCCTTTATTTGCTTTTCACTCCTACCTAAGGAAAATCAAAACGATCAAAGATTAGCCGAGCTAAGCTGCTTTAGCATCTTCAGCCTTTAACAGTGGAAAGCCCATTTCCTCCCGCTGCCTTAGATAAAGCTGCGCTACTTGCCTTGCCATGTTTCGGATGCGGGCAATATACCGGGTTCGCTCGGTCACCGAAATAACACCCCGGGCATCCAGCAAGTTAAATGTGTGCGAACACTTCAAAACATAGTCCAGACCAGGTAAGACCAGACCCTTCTCGATTAACTGCTGGGCTTCCTGCTCATACAATCCAAATAGTGTAAACAACATATCTGGGTTGGATGCCTCGAAATTATAGGTTGAATACTCAATCTCCCCTTGAAGATGGACATCCCCATAGCTGACCTCATCATTCCAGCGAATCTTGGTGAAAGCATTCACCTCCTGAAGGTACATCGTTAGCCGTTCTAGCCCGTAAGTAATCTCAATCGACACTGGGCGACAATCAATTCCACCACACTGCTGAAAATAGGTGAATTGGGTGATTTCCATTCCATCTAACCAAACCTCCCAACCAACTCCCCATGCTCCTAGGGTTGGAGACTCCCAGTTATCCTCCACAAACCGAATGTCATGATCCTCTGGCTGAATTCCCAGCGCTCGCAACGAATCCAAATAGACATCCTGAATATTATCTAGGGATGGCTTTATCAACACCTGATACTGGTAATAATGCTGATAACGGTTAGGGTTCTCTCCATAACGACCATCCGTTGGTCTTCGACATGGTTCTACATAGGCGACTGCCCAGGGTTCAGGACCGATCGCCCGCAAAAATGTATGGGGACTCATAGTACCTGCCCCCTTCTCCGTATCGTAGGGCTGGACAATCAAACATCCCCGCTCACCCCAAAATTGGTGCAGCGTAACAATGACCGTTTGAAAATTCACAAATTTTCCCTCTCAGGCAATCACAACACATTGGCTATTGTCGCTCAAAGCTTGCCAATAGTACGTTCTAGGGAAATCAGAAAAAAGCGCTTGACAGGCCTAGATGATTTAGCTACATTAGATAAGCGCGGTGAGGGGAAGCGACGCGAAAGCGGAGCGAACCGAGTTGCGAGTCGAACCAAGAAAAGAGAATAGTTTGAAAGCCAGAATAGCACTTAAACCTCGTCAAGGAAAGAGTGTTTAGGGAGAAATCCTTAAAAGATAGATTAAACCGGAGACTGAGAAGTTTCTGGAGCCAAAGACAGATTCTAAGTGAATCACATCATGGAGAGTTTGATCCTGGCTCAGGATGAACGCTGGCGGTATGCTTAACACATGCAAGTCGAACGGAGTCCTTCGGGACTTAGTGGCGGACGGGTGAGTAACGCGTGAGAATCTACCTTCAGGTTGGGGACAACGGCTGGAAACGGTCGCTAATACCCGATATGCCGAGAGGTGAAAGGCTTGCTGCCTGAAGAAGAGCTCGCGTCTGATTAGCTAGTTGGAGTGGTAACGGCACACCAAGGCAACGATCAGTAGCTGGTCTGAGAGGATGATCAGCCACACTGGGACTGAGACACGGCCCAGACTCCTACGGGAGGCAGCAGTGGGGAATTTTCCGCAATGGGCGAAAGCCTGACGGAGCAATACCGCGTGAGGGAGGAAGGCTTTTGGGTTGTAAACCTCTTTTGATTGGGAAGAAGATCTGACGGTACCAATCGAATCAGCATCGGCTAACTCCGTGCCAGCAGCCGCGGTAATACGGAGGATGCAAGCGTTATCCGGATTTATTGGGCGTAAAGCGTCCGCAGGTGGCTGGTCAAGTCTGCTGTCAAAGCGCGGGGCTTAACTCCGTAAAGGCGGTGGAAACTGGTCAGCTAGAGTCTGGTAGGGGTTGCGGGAATTCCCAGTGTAGCGGTGAAATGCGTAGATATTGGGAAGAACACCGGCGGCGAAAGCGCGCAACTGGACCGGAACTGACACTCATGGACGAAAGCTAGGGGAGCGAAAGGGATTAGATACCCCTGTAGTCCTAGCCGTAAACGATGGATACTAGGTGTTGCCCGTATCGACCCGGGCAGTGCCGTAGCTAACGCGTTAAGTATCCCGCCTGGGGAGTACGCACGCAAGTGTGAAACTCAAAGGAATTGACGGGGGCCCGCACAAGCGGTGGAGTATGTGGTTTAATTCGATGCAACGCGAAGAACCTTACCAGGGCTTGACATGTCGCGAATCCCCTTGAAAGGGGGGAGTGCCTTCGGGAGCGCGAACACAGGTGGTGCATGGCTGTCGTCAGCTCGTGTCGTGAGATGTTGGGTTAAGTCCCGCAACGAGCGCAACCCTCGTTTCTAGTTGCCATCATTAAGTTGGGCACTCTGGAGAGACTGCCGGTGACAAACCGGAGGAAGGTGGGGATGACGTCAAGTCAGCATGCCCCTTACGTCCTGGGCTACACACGTACTACAATGCTGTGGACAAAGAGCAGCCAACCGGCGACGGTGCGCTAATCTCATAAACCACGGCTCAGTTCAGATTGCAGGCTGCAACTCGCCTGCATGAAGGCGGAATCGCTAGTAATCGCAGGTCAGCATACTGCGGTGAATACGTTCCCGGGCCTTGTACACACCGCCCGTCACACCATGGGAGTTGGCCACGCCCGAAGTCGTTACTCCAACCGCTTGCGGAGGAGGACGCCGAAGGCAGGGCTGATGACTGGGGTGAAGTCGTAACAAGGTAGCCGTACCGGAAGGTGTGGCTGGATCACCTCCTTTTAGGGAGACCTACCCACTCTAAATCTGAAAGCACAATGTAATTAGGATAGAGTTGGTCATCCCAAGGTCGTTCGAGGATTGAGTGTTGGCTTTCAAACTAGCTTGGTTCGGAAATGGGCTATTAGCTCAGGTGGTTAGAGCGCACCCCTGATAAGGGTGAGGTCCCTGGTTCGAGTCCAGGATGGCCCACCTTGGGGGTTTAGCTCAGTTGGTAGAGCGCCTGCTTTGCAAGCAGGATGTCAGCGGTTCGAGTCCGCTAACCTCCACTGAGAGCGAGAGCTTTCAATTAAAAAAGCGATTTCAGCAACTAGTCTAGGTAAGCAACTGTGCTTAGTTAGATAGCCTGCTGGAGTTAATACCAGCCAGAACCTTGAAAACTGCATAGAACTTGTCAGGTAGAAGATGTCATGGTCAAATGTCATTGGTTACTTGTAATGAGTTAATCCTCAGAAACAAAGGGCAAATGACAAAAGGCAAATGACCTTTACAGACACCAATGAACTTGTTAAGTGGTCAAGCTAATAAGGGCTAACGGTGGATACCTAGGCACACAGAGGCGAAGAAGGACGCGGTTACCGGCGATATGCCCCGGGGAGTTGGAAGCGAGCATTGATCCGGGGGTTTCCGAATGGGGCAACCCTAAATACTACCCACTGAATCCATAGGTGGAAAAGAGACTCGCTGTGTGAAGGGGACAGCTTAGTAGGCTGCGGCGTAAGTTCAGCAACGATTCTAAGACGCAGGGGCAGGTGGTAGGTGGTAGGGAGCACGAATGGTAGACCAATTTGCACCAC
>NZ_JBXBCF010000079.1:0-73449 GCF_056784235.1 Kovacikia sp. CALU 1929 | reverse complement strand
CGGCGACAGTCGCTGACTACCGATTTGACAATATTGGGAAACGACGATAGCATCAGACAGAATTTTTTATTTGATAGGGGTCAGAATACTATTTTCTGACCCCTTTTTTCTTGTCTTAAGCTTTCTTTCAACACTTCTGTATTGGGAGTTACTGGAAAGCCAGCGCGTTGATGCATCTACCTGGATGAGCTGAGTGCATTAGAGACCCAATCTTTGGGGCTTAACTTGCTCAAACTGGTTGTAGAATCCCAACAAACAGCCAGCGAACAAGCCAAACAGTTGATTAGAAAGGCAAGACAGCAAATTGGGGATGCATCCGTTAAACGGGAATTTGTAGAATTGATAGAAACGATTCTGGTGTATAAATTTCCCCAGATGGGGCGAGAGGAGATCGAGCGAATGTTAGACCTGGGTGAACTGAGAGAAACAAAGGTTTATCAGGAAGCAAGAGAAGAAGGCAAGCTAGAAGGCAAGCTAGAAGGCAAGCTAGAAGGCAAGCTGGAAGCCGTTCCCAATTTAATCACGCTAGGGTTGAGTGTAGAGCAAATTGCTCAGGCTTTGGAACTGGATATAGAGGTTGTGAAAAGGGTTGCTGAGTCTTGCTCTGCTGGTGAGGGTCAGTAAAGCGAAGCGATCGCTGCATGGGTGGTCATTAGCCTTCCTGAATCAAGCGAACCAGATCTTCAGTAGAAACCTTGCCGCTCATATCTGCTCCTTCCAACAGGCTGTCTGCCAGGTCGCGCTTGTGATGGTGTAGCTGGACAATTTTTTCCTCAATCGTGTTTTTTGCCACCATGCGGTAGATGGTGACTGGACGCTGTTGACCAATGCGGTGGGCGCGATCGCTTGCCTGGTCTTCAACCGCAGGATTCCACCACGGGTCCATGTGAATCACATAGTCTGCCGCTGTCAGATTTAACCCGGTGCCACCTGCTTTCAAACTGATTAAAAACACATCGCCATCCCCAGATTGGAAGGCATCTACCCGTTTTTTGCGTTCTGGTGCTGGGGTGCTGCCATCCAAATATTGATAGTGAATTTTCTGTGTATCCAGATAGTCGCGGATAATGTGCAAATGATCCACAAACTGGCTGAATACCAGCGCTTTATGCCGGTTTTCCAGTAGCTCTGCCAGCACCTCACCAAACAGTTGCAGTTTAGAACTGGAGAGGGCGATTTCGGGTTTTGCCAGACGACTGTTGCAGCAGGCACGGCGCAAGCGCATGATTTCTGCCAGCACTTGCAAATGTTTGGCACCAGCAGCGGCATCACTTTCAGACAGTTTGGTAATGGCTTCTCGTCTGAGAGCTTCATAGAACGCCATTTCTTCCTGGCTCAGTTCGACATGCAGCAAAATTTCGGTGCGGGAAGGCAATTCTTCCAGAACCTGGCTTTTGGTGCGGCGTAATAGAAAAGGTTGGACGAGTTTTTTTAGACGGTTGCGTGCCTGTAGATCGCCATATTTCTCAATTGGTGTAGCAAACCGCTGATTAAATTTTTCTAGAGAGCCGAGCAAGCCCGGATTGATGAAGCGAAACAGGTTCCACAGTTCACCCAGATGGTTTTCAATCGGGGTGCCCGTGGTGATCAATTTGAAGCCACCTTGCAGGGTCATGGCTGCCTGCGATCGCTTAGTGGCAAAGTTTTTAATCGATTGCGCCTCATCCAGAACAATCGTTTGCCACTCTACCTTTGCCAGCATCTCTGCCACTTCTTCCTGCTGTAACAGACCATAGCTACACACCAGCATGTCAAACGGTTTTAACTGATCTAGCATTTTCTGGCGATCGCCACTACCAAATTGAATCGCGTTGATTGTAGGTGCAAACCGTTCAGCTTCAGCCATCCAATTCATGCAGACTGAGGTAGGTGCCACAATCAGCGTTGCTCCCTGGGCAGCACGGGTGAGAATCACTGCCAATGCCTGTAAGGTCTTGCCTAATCCCATGTCATCTGCCAGACAGGCACCCACTCCCCACTCGGCAAGTCGTGCCAGCCAGCGGAAGCCATCTATCTGGTAGTCGCGCAGATCAGCTTGCAGGGTGGACGGTAGCTGGGGTTCAAAGTCCTGAATTTCTTTAATTCGCTGAATATGTGCTTTCCAGTGTTTGTCGGCTTTGAAACTGCTAACCTCCTCTGCCCAGTCCTCTAAGGTTATGGCAGCCAGGGGATGAACCCGCAAGCCCTTGCCCGATTTTTCGGAGAAAGTCCGCAGTTCATCTAATCGTTTGCGAAACTCCTGCGTCAGTGCCAGGAATTGACCATCCCCCAAGGGAACAAAGCGACTGGGGGTTTTATCCAGGAGTTCCATAAGCTGCTTCATGTCCAGCACTAAGCGATCGTCCAGTTGCAGTTGTCCATCAGTGTCAAACCAGTCATTCTGACGCTTAATCGACATTGTGAAATTTTTGAGATCAGCCTGGTGAGTCACCCGCAGTTTTTCGCCTTGGGGCCACTCTAGAACAGCACTGTCTCCCAGGTTGCCCAGTTCCAACAATAGTTCCAGGCAGGCTTCCGGGTCTTCCACCAGCCACTCTCCATCCTGGCTTTCCTGTTGAGAGAGTGTGGGGCAGGCAGCGATCGCCGCACTTGCCAGTCTCTTTTCTTCGCGCTGATTTCGCACTGCTTGCAACCGCTTGCCCTCAATCTCGGCAATCACCGTTTCACCGCCAGCACCCGGACGGTAGTAGGGACCACCCTGGGCAAAGGGGCGCACCAGCACTGCCA
This sequence comes from Kovacikia sp. CALU 1929, assembly GCF_056784235.1. Classification (NCBI taxonomy): domain Bacteria; kingdom Bacillati; phylum Cyanobacteriota; class Cyanophyceae; order Leptolyngbyales; family Leptolyngbyaceae; genus Kovacikia; species Kovacikia sp. CALU 1929. The sequence continues at coordinate 70,722 of NZ_JBXBCF010000079.1, read as the reverse complement.
CCTTTAACCCACCCCCGGCAGGTAACAGATGAATGTGGGGTTTGGGATCGGCAGGCACTTCTTCTGCACTGGCAACTCCGCCGCCAATGTCAGAGTGGACAGTCACAATACTGGAAACACCACTGATAGCGGTTAACACCCGTTCCCTTGCCGACTCAGGCACCTCCAGCTTATTTTGCTGACCCAAAATGTCGGCAATCCGTCGGTGGTCGGCGGTCACTTCAATCACCTTGAGGCGGGTAGGTGTTTCTTTGACCACCAAAATGTTTTTGGTATCTTTGAGTTCGGGAAGAAATTGCAGGGTGAGGCGATCGCCCTTACCTTTTTTGACCAGAAGTTCTGGTTCACCTTTGATGATTTCGATACGAGTGGTGGGGGAGTCCTCCCAAAACACCAGGGGGTGCCCAATCAGGTCGGCGATCGCCTTTTCAGCAAACACATAATCCATGTTGCCGTAATAGCCGTAGGAATGGCTGGGCTTCAGGTGGGTGCAGATGCGATGATCCTGAGCGGTGAGATAATCAAATTCTTCTGGTTTGCTTTTCAGGCGTTTAAGGGCGATGGGACGCCCCCTGCCCCACTCTCCCTTAGCGGTAATGGTTTGCTCACGTGGCTGAATATGCCAACTGCTGGCAACCAGGGTGACAAACCAGGCTAACCGCTTGTTGGTCTCTGGCTTTGCCGTATCCTGGGGTTCCTTACTAAGGCTAGACAGAGCATTCAAACACAGTTCCCAAGGTTCCTGGGGATGGAGCAGGTCTACCAGTGTGCGGATACCGTTGGTCTGGCGAAAGGTAGCCGCCCGTTGACCGTACTGCCCACGGGGTTTGAAGCGGGACAACAGTTCCGCCGATTCCGTTGCTAACCACTCATAGCCAGCCGCATCCGCCTGTTTCACAAATGGCTCCAGCACTTTCGGCAGGCGCGATTTTGCAATATCAACATCAGTCCAGTAAAGGCAGAGGGCACGTAGTAGGGTTTCTAAACTGTGATGCTTAGGGTTGGGGGGTTCAGCCAGAATCAGGTTTTTTTGAGAAAGATCCCCTTGCTGAAGTTTGACCATCTTTTCCAGCAGGCGATAGGTTGGGCTGAGCCAGGATTTAGACTGCTGGGCAAGGTTGGTGCAATTGGCTGCCTCACTCAAATGAGCTGGCGAACCCTGTTTCAGAAGTACCAGGATAAAAAACAACCCCCCCGTTGATTGAAAGTAGATTTTCCGTTTGCCAGTGCCCTTCTTGAGGTCTTTGAGAGCAGCGGTGTAATGGGCGATCGCCCGTTCATCCTCACCCTGCAAAACATACAGCCAGCCCTGCAAATCGGCAGCCGCGTTTCGGTAAGGTCCGGTTAGTTGGTCAAGTGTTTGTTGGGCTTCTCGCAGCCGACCACGCAGAATTAGCTGTTCAATCAGCAGCATGGGAAAAAAGCCAGACCGCTTACCAGGTTCGGCGCAATCTTCCTGAAGTAGGGCAAACGCTTCATTTGCAGGAATTAAATGCACCATTGACTGGTTCACGATACTGGCTAAGGCACCTTCATAAATCTCAGGGGGTAGAGTGCGGAACCAATCTAGATCGAACGGATCATTACAGACCTGCTGATAAAGGTTCGACAATGAGAACTCATCTTTGTGATAGCCGTATTTGTTGTAGTCTTCCAGCAGTTGGTGGATGTATTTGATGTCTTTGCGATAAATCCCAATCCGAATCTCACGAATTAACTGGTTTTGACTGCTGAAATAGCGGGGTCCACCCTTCCACCGGGTCGTAAGGGGTAGTCTAGTCTGCACAATTTTGGCAAACGACTCAAACCGTCTTACATGAACGGCATCACGGGTTGCTATTTCCATTAAAAAAGGGTGACAGCGGGGACCCATGCCGCCCTCCTGAACTAAGACCCCCAGTTCCAATAAGCGATCGATAAAGGGCTTCAGCGATTGCTGGGTAAACGGCTTGTCATCAACGTTCCGAGTCTGAGTATCATTTAAGCAAATGGCAAAGGTGGCTCGGCTGACTGGTTCATAAATCACCGAGAATAACTGCACCATTAACTGCTCTAGAGGACGCAACTCATAATAAGCCTCAGAAAGCTGTTCCCGAATTTTTGCAGCATTAACGTTGAAGCTAGTCATTGAGGGAGGTAAGGAGTGAGGAGTTATTAGTTGTTAGTTGTTAGTTGTTGGTTGTTAGAAATACACCCTACCATCTACCACCTACCACCCACTACCTGACACCTGACACCTGCCACCTGACACCTATTCCCCTTCCGCCGCTGCATCATCCACAATTTCCATTACGGCTGTAATTTTCTCGTCTGGGTTGAGTTTGAACAGGCGATCGCCCTTGCTATCCTTACTTTCCAGGGGAGCGGATTCCATATCCAATCGGCTCATCCGGTTCGCACTGGTCAGTAAGACGACCTCGGTGCCGGGAATGGCGGTCACCACTCCGGCAAGGGTGTCTGCTTTGGTGGCAAATCGGATCTGGGTGCCCAGTTCACCTGCTCCCGATAGCCGCAGTTCATCCACAGGGAGCCGTTTGGTATAGCCTTCTTCGGTGATTAGCAGCAATTCCTCGTCTTCAAACACGGTGGCGCACCCTACGAGTCGATCTTGCTTGCGTAGCCGCATGCCGCGATTGCCCTGGGCTGTACGACTCATAATGGGTAGGTTGCCCTCGTTCACCTCCAGGCGCAGGAGCCGTCCACCGGAGCTTGCCAGCACCAGTTGTTCCCCCGGTTCAACCAGACGGGCGTAAACCAATTGATCCTCTTCTTTGAACTTCATCACCACCAGACCGCGCCCGGTGAGCTCAGAAAATTCAGTCAGAGGTAGTCGCTTTAAGCGCCCTTCAGCACTCAGCAATAGCAAGGTGATTGCTTCTAATTCGTCTGGCAGGATGAAGCTGTGAACAATCGCATTGCGATCGCCCTGGGCAGAAGGTGGCAGCAATGTCAGCAAAGGAACTCCCTTTGCATTTCGACCAGAGGATGGGGGAATTTCACCCACATTCAGGGGAAAGGCTTTTCCGTTACGGGTTAATACCACTAGTGTTTTATGGGTCGTGGTAAAGAGGGTCTGCTCCACAAAATCATCCCCCTCCTCTAATACCAGCATCGGCTTTTCCGCCATTCGGCTGCGGCTACGCTGGTAAGTTTTAGGTGCTACTCGCCGCACATAACCCCGTTGGGTAATTTCCAGCACCACTTCCTGTTCTTCTTCTTCTTCAAAGAGTGAGGGGTGAGGGGTAAGGGGTGAGGAGGGGGCTTCTTTTTCACCTCTCTCTTCTCCCTTTTCACCTCTCCCTTCTCGGATTTCCTCGCCATTTCCATTCTGCTCAGGTATCGTGACAATCCTTGTCCGGCGCTGGTCACCATACTTCTTCTTCAACGCCCGCAGGTCTTTCTTGAGTACTTTCAATAATTCATGGCGATCGCCCAGGAGTTTCTGTAACTCCCCAACCCGGGCATCCAGTTCATCAAATTCCTGTTGCAGGTTGGCTTGTTCTGTGGACATCAGGCGACGCAGGGGCATCGCCAGAATGGCATCCGATTGGCGATCGCTGAACTCAAACTGTTCCCGAAAAGTCTGCTTGGCAGTCGTGCCATCGGGGGCATTTCTGAGGATGGCGATTACCCCATCCAGGTTTTCCAGGGCAGTCAATAGCCCATCCAGGACTTCCAGGCGATTTTCGGCTTTTTCCAACTCGTGGCGGTAGCGACGGTTGAGGGTTTCTTCCCGGAAAGTCAGAAAGCTTTGCAGTAGTTGGCGCAGGGGTAATTGGCGTGGTTGCCCGTTATCCAGCGCCAGCATGATGACACCAAAGTTTGTCTGAAGGGCAGTTTGGCGATATAGCTGGTGGAGCAACTTCTGGGGATTGACATCCCGCCGCAGTTCAATCACGACTCGAATGCCATCGCGATCGCTCTCATCTCGAATATCCGAAATCCCATCAATTTTTGATTGGGACACCAGATCCGCTATCTTTTCAATCCAGGCGGCTTTGTTGACCTGATAGGGCAATTCCGTCACCACAATGGCAGTCCGGCGGTGTTTTCCCCTGCCAGTCTGAACTTCTTCAACTTGGGCAACGCCCCGCATGGGAATACTGCCTCTGCCGGTCAGATAAGCTTCCCGAATACCGTCCGTGCCTACAATCTCACCACCTGTGGGGAAGTCAGGTCCGGGGATCAGTTCAAGCAGTTTCTCGTCAGAAAGGGTGGGTGAATCGATCAGGGCAATCAAACCATCAACGATTTCACCCAGGTTGTGGGGGGGAATATTGGTCGCCATGCCGACCGCAATCCCTGAACTGCCGTTGAGCAGTAAAACTGGCAACTGGGCAGGGAGGACGGTTGGCTCCTGTTGGGAGTTGTCAAAGTTCCCCACAAAATCTACAGTGGCATCTCCGATTTCACTCAACATGCCTTCGTTACTGATAGAGGCAAGGCGAGTTTCGGTATACCGCATGGCAGCCGGGGGATCATCATCCACAGAGCCAAAGTTGCCGTGCCCCGCCAGCAGGGGATAGCGGCTAGAAAATTCCTGCACCATCCGCACCAGCGCGTCATACACTGCCTGGTCGCCGTGGGGGTGATACTTACCCAGCACATCCCCAACCACACGGGCGCACTTACGGTAGGGGCGGTCTGGGGTCAGCCCCAACTCATGCATGGCGTACAGGATACGTCGATGTACGGGTTTGAGTCCATCACGAACATCGGGTAAGGCTCGCCCGACAATGACACTCATGGCATATTCAAGGTAGGACTGCTGCATCTCCGTATGCAGGGCGGTTGTGATGACCTGTCCTGCCGAGAGCATGTTTAACTGTCTAGCCATGAGTGTCGTTCCTTAATTCCTGGATTCGCAAAACTTTTGTGTTGGTTGAAACGGGCGACGATTAGCATAGTGGCATCCCCCTTACGCATAGTTGCCCAATTTCACTGTAGGATGACGCCAGTTAATTTGCTTGTACTCTGCCGGGTCACAATGAAAGGAAAAGGGTATGAAAACCGTTTTGATTGTGGAGGATGATGCCGTTAATGCAAGGGTTTTTTCCAAAATTTTGACAAAGATGGGTAAGTTGGCAGTTAAGCATACGGAAAATGTCGAAGAAGTGATGCAAATTGCTCAGGCAAAGGAAGCGGACGTTATTTTGATGGATGTTTCCCTTGCCCGTAGTGTCTACCAGGGTAAACCCGTGGATGGGATCAAAATTACTCAAATGTTGAAGGCAGACCCCAGGACGGCTAACCTGCCCATCATTTTGGTGACAGCCCATGCGATGGAGGGCGATCGCGAAAATTTCCTCAAACAAAGTGGTGCCGATGGCTACATTTCCAAGCCCGTGGTCAACCACCAGGCATTCGTAGACCAGATCAAAGCGCTGCTGCCCCAGGATTGAGCCAGTATGGTGAAGCCTGTCTCCATCAATCACAGAAAAATAAACCATAACGTCAATTGATTTCACCCCTGTGTGCGATCGGCTCCCAAACCACTGCATCACGCCACCTCCTTCCTATTTCAGCGTTTGCAGACAACTGACAGGCTGTTAAATTCTAGCCAGCAACTAAGTACATTAGTACCATTTTTTGAGGTGTTCGGGTGGGTCTTTACCATCCCTCTTGACCCAGCCCCCAAAATCTCCATCTGATATTTCTTGCTGAATTTTTATTGAGCTTGTACTACCCTTGAGCCTCCATAACTATTAAGATGAAGCATCCTTGTACTTGACCCATGGAGGGTGTCATGAAAGGGCTGAACAGCCAGGGGGCAGCACTAGCCTGCCTGATCCTTGCATCCTCGCTTGTAAGCTACGTGGCAACCCTTGCTATACTGGCTTCCCAGCCCCCTGCTCCGCTAACCACTCCACCCGAACAAAGTCAAACTGCTAAGCTCTCTGTGCTGGACAGTTCAGAAGGCTTTCTGTTGGAGGTGGCAGGTAGCCGTGCCAGGTGTCGTCGCACGTCGCGGCAAACAACTGGTTCTGTCAGAGCCACATCGGGACGATGCAATCCGTGTCATTTGGGAAGTCGCCGCCGTCAAAGGGTCAACTGGAGCAATTGCTGTCCTTGCTACAACAACTGGAGCAATAGTTCCTGGAGTAATGATTCCTGGGATGATGATTACTGGAGTAATAATTCCTGGAGTGATGACTATTGGGATGATGATTACTGGAGTAATAGCTCCTGGAGTGATGAGTATTGGGATGATGATTACTGGAATGGTCGGTATCGTCGTAGGGGAAGGTATTGGAGCGATCGCTCCTCTTCCAATAACGATTTCTCTAATGACTATTGGAGACGAAACTATTCCTCAGGTACAGGCTCCTATCGAGGTATTGATTATTACTCCAATCAACGCTACCCAGGTAACACAGACGCGATACCGGGAGCCTGGTAGGGAAGGGGATTGCATGACTTCCCATCTCGCTTCAAGGCAAAACTTCAATCGCTGATGGAGCAGGGGAAGGAGATGGCGTAACGGTTGGATTAGTTTTCTCTTTCGCTTGCCGCAGGCGTTCATAAAAGTCGCTGGCTGTTGGCTTTTTAGCTGGTTTAGGGCTTGCAGAAGTGGCGGCTTTATTTTGAGGCAGATTCTCCTGGGGTTTTATAGTCTCCGGAGGTTTGGCAGCAGACGGTTCCGGTGAACCAGGTTTGCCAATGGTGCCAGAGGGTGCCACCGATGGTGATGGGGCAGGGGAAGCGGGTATCGAGCGAACAGGGGCAACAGGGGCGATCGCCTTTGCGGGGGTTAGACTGGATGGTGCCGTGGGGCTGGGGGAAGGACGCGATCCCTTGCGCGCAGGAGGGGGTGACGAAGGAGCAGGTTGAGCCGGGATTGACGAAGGAGTCGGTTGACCTGGGACTTTAGCAGATGGCGCTACGGGAGATGGCGCTACGGAAGGCTGGGTCGGTGGCGTTGGTGGGCTGGCAACGGGATCTGGAGTCCCCAATGTCTGAGGTTGAGGGGATTTCGTGCCCGCTGGGGGGGATTGAGCTGGTTTATCTGGCTCAACCGGGGCGACTGGACTAGGGGATGGACGCAAGCGGTTTAGGAAGGACGGCAAAGCTCTTGGTTTAGCTGCTTTGGAATCTGGCTCTACCGTTGGTTTGGCGGGGACTGTCGTGGGGCTGACAGTTGGTTTTGGTTCCAGTGAACGTTGTGCAGGTGAGGGTTTAACGGTTGGTGAAGATGGTATCGGTGGATGGCTTTCCGTTGGGGGTTGGCTGGGTGCAGGGGCGATCGGGCTGGGAACCGGGGGCACAGGTTTAGGGGCTGGCGTTACCGCCTTTGGAGTCTGGCGGAAACGGTTGAGAAATCCTGGAAGACGGGATTCCGCAGGCGGCTTCTCTGGCTGCACAGGTTTGGGAACTTCTGGCTTAGAGATTTGTGGCTTCGAGGTTTCAGGTTTTGCGGGAGATGTCTCTGGAGATATTTTCGGCTCTACTGATTTTGGAGCTTCTATCTTTGCCGGGGCTTCTATCTTTGCCGGAACTTCTATCCTTGCTGGCAGTTCAATCGGCTCTGGACTCTCTTTCCGCTCTGGAGCCTCTCGCTTCAATGGCGCAGAAGGTTGAGGACTGGGACTGACTGGCACCGGAGAAGGCTTAACCTGTTTGGGTGCCTCCAGGGGTGCAGGGCTGGTCTTAGGCTTTGGAGCTGGTTGAGCCTTGCCCGCAGGGGATGGAGTAGGAGTGGGTCGTACTGGTGGGATGACCGGAACTGGAGCCAAAGAGGGCTTCCCATTAGGGGTAGGTTCAGGGGAAGGAGTGGGAGTCGGGATAGGCTCCTGCGGCGCATAGTTGGGGTCTACAATAGCCTGTGCTTCTGCGGCTGCAAGCTCTCCTCGGGTTAAACGGGAAAGGGTATCTTTTCCGTTTGGCTCATAGGTAATGACTCTTGCCGTGTTATTGAAAACGTTGTTAACCGGGTTTCCCTGCTCATCCAGAAATTCAAGCTGAACCCAGTTCTTTCCAGGTTTGAATCCCTTCAAGTAGACAGGCTGCCAGCGCTCCAATAGAAAGCTTTCGCCATTCACCGTACAGCGAATTCGCCAGTCAGCGATATCGTCTTCAGAATTCTCTTGCGCAACGAGATGCAGAGGGGCGTTGGTCAAGTAAAAATCAAGCATAATCGGTTCTGCCCCGTAGGTGCCCTGAGGGCGACTATAGGTGAGTAGAGGCAGCGACGGATTGGGACTGTTTTCCTGGGTTTTCGTGAAGACGTGGAAGCTCACCTGGGTATAGGCACCTTCATTTTTAAAACTTTCGTGCCAGGGACGGGAAGCAAAGGCGCGAATAGTGTGGGTGCCGGGTTCAAGATTTTCTAAGACAAGTGGTTTATTCAGGTCATACACTGCCTGGTAGGTGCTGTTGTCCAGTAAGACATGCAGGTGAGGACCTAACCCCAACTTCTCATCTTTAAATATCGGCAGATCCTTCACTTGAAATCGGACCGATACCCGATTGTCAGTCAAAATTTCGTTAGGTTTTGGGTCGAGAATTGTGACCTGAGGCTGATACTTTTCCAGCGACTTACGGAGTTCTTGAATCGCAAGCGGAAGTGGTGCTTCCGCCAGGGTGGTGGAAAGCTGAGCAGCCGACTTAGATTTCTCTGGTTTAGCTGGTCGCGCTTTGCCAAGCGCCATTGCACTCTGAGTTCCCAGTGAACTCAAAACCAGAACAGTGATCAAGAAGACTGTAAATAAAGCCTTAGTTAGCGATCGCCAGCAGTTCATCCCAGGTACCAAATCTAACCCTCCCTTATAAAAGGTTGCTTCCGCCATAAGGAACTATAGCGGAAGCGATCCCCCGTCAATTCATAATTTTTCCGTAGTAGTAAGGCATTAGGTGATGGAGTGGAACTAAATTGCTAGCTGTTGGTTATTCGTGGCTAGTTTTGAGATTGTTACCACCCAATCTCTGACTTCTTATCCCCCAACCTCTACCACTTGAGCCTCAAAACCAATTACACTTTGTTACTTATTATTAAATCTCATGAAAAAAAACCATTCAACTCACAAAAATGCTTTTGCTTACCACCATAGAAATCCTCGTGAAGATGGCATAGAGCCAGATCAATCCTTGACCCTGAAAACCCTATTCTGGCAAGCAATTCATAGGTTTTCCCTATTGTTTCGTTTTATAAATGTAATACACGAATCTCTTGACTTTTGCCCGACCACATGGATTCACAAAATCAGTCCAGAGCTTTGATTGAGCGATTTTGAATTATTGTTAACGGCTCCCAGATAGGGCGTAGACCAAGTCCTATAATGACCCCTTGAGAACTCTTGTTAGGCTGATTCCTTTGCTTCATAAGCTTTTCGCTCTTGACTGGAATCAATGTTCACTTCCTCTACCCTGGGGTAGATAGCCCTACCCCACGCTGCACGAATTATTTAGGGACTCATAAATTCGTTTTTACGAGTCGTGTCGGCGGTCGCTACCCAGCGGCGGATTTCCCAAAGAGTAAGAAACGCCTGATGTGAGAGCTTCCTCGTTCCTTGTCTAGAGAGAGGAGAGTCTCAATGACAACTACCCCACGGGCGAAAGTTGTCGTCGATAAGGATCCAGTACCTACTTCTTTCGAGAAGTGGGCGCAGCCTGGTCATTTCGATCGCACCTTGGCGAGAGGTCCCAAAACCACCACCTGGATTTGGAACCTTCACGCTAACGCCCATGATTTTGATAGCCATACTAGTGACTTAGAAGACGTATCCCGAAAAATCTTTAGCGCTCACTTTGGTCACCTAGCCGTGATTTTCATCTGGCTAAGTGGCATGTATTTCCATGGCGCTAAGTTTTCAAATTTTGAAGCCTGGATGGCAAACCCCACTGGTATTAAGCCCAGTGCGCAAGTCGTCTGGCCCATCTTCGGTCAAGAAATTTTGAATGCAGATGTTGGTGGCGGTTTCCACGGAATCCAGATCACCTCTGGTTTGTTTTACATGTGGAGAGGCGAAGGCTTCACCAATAGCTTCCAGCTTTACTGCACGGCAATTGGCGCGCTAGTCATGGCAGCTTTAATGCTGTTCGCTGGCTGGTTCCACTATCACAAAGCAGCTCCTAAGCTGGAGTGGTTCCAAAATGCTGAATCCATGATGAATCACCACCTGGCAGTTTTGTTGGGTTGTGGTTCCCTGGGTTGGGCTGGGCACATCATCCATGTAGCTTTGCCAACGAACCAATTGCTCGATGCTGGGGTCGCTGTAAAGGATATTCCGCTCCCCCATGAGTTCATCCTGAACTCCAAGCTGATGGCAGACCTGTTCCCCAGCTTTGCCAAAGGGCTAACCCCCTTCTTTACCCTCAACTGGGCTGAGTACTCTGACTTCCTGACCTTTAAGGGCGGAGTTAACCCAGTCACCGGTAGCCTCTGGTTGACCGATAACGCCCATCACCATTTGGCGATCGCGGTTCTGTTTATCATTGCTGGTCACCAGTACCGCACCAACTGGGGTATCGGTCACAGCATGAAAGAGATCCTGGAGAACCACAAGGGTCCCTTCACTGGTGAGGGTCACAAAGGTCTGTACGAGATCCTGACCACCTCCTGGCACGCTCAGTTGGCAATCAACCTGGCGCTGATGGGTTCCCTCAGCATCATCGTTGCCCAGCACATGTACTCCATGCCACCCTATCCATACCTGGCGACAGACTATGCGACGCAACTGTCGATTTTCACTCACCATATGTGGATTGGCGGCTTCCTGATTGTTGGTGGAGCGGCTCATGGAGCCATCTTCATGGTTCGGGATTACGATCCGGTTGTAAACCAAAACAACCTGTTAGATCGGGTCATCCGTCATCGCGATGCCATCATTTCTCACCTGAATTGGGTTTGTATTTTCCTGGGCTTCCATAGCTTTGGTCTGTACGTTCACAACGACACAATGCGTGCATTTGGTCGTCCTCAGGACATGTTCTCGGATACGGGAATTCAGCTTCAGCCCATCTTTGCTCAGTGGATTCAAGGTCTGCACTTTGCAGCTCCTGGTAACACGGCTCCTAACGCTCTGGCTCCTGCCAGCTATGTGTTTAACGGAGACGTGCTGGCAGTGGGTGGTAAGGTCGCAATCTCTGGTATCCCTCTGGGTACGGCAGATTTCCTGGTTCACCACATCCATGCTTTCACCATCCATGTGACGGTATTGATTCTGCTGAAAGGCGTTCTGTTTGCTCGTAGCTCTCGTCTGATTCCAGACAAGGCAAATCTGGGCTTCCGCTTCCCCTGTGACGGTCCCGGTCGTGGTGGCACCTGCCAGGTTTCTGGTTGGGATCACGTCTTCCTGGGTCTGTTCTGGATGTACAACTCCATCTCGATTGTGATTTTCCACTTCAGTTGGAAAATGCAGTCTGATGTGTGGGGAACGGTCAACCCTGACGGATCAGTCGCTCACATTACGGCTGGCAACTTTGCTCAAAGCGCCATTACCATCAATGGTTGGCTGCGTGACTTCCTCTGGGCACAGGCAACCCAAGTGATTACTTCCTACGGTTCGGCATTGTCTGCCTATGGCTTGCTGTTCCTGGGTGCTCACTTTGTCTGGGCGTTCAGTCTCATGTTCCTGTTCAGTGGTCGTGGCTACTGGCAAGAGTTGATTGAATCCATTGTTTGGGCACACAATAAGCTCAAAGTTGCTCCGTCGATTCAGCCACGTGCGCTGAGTATTATTCAAGGTCGAGCGGTGGGCGTTGCCCACTATCTATTGGGAGGGATTGCCACAACCTGGGCATTCTTCCTAGCTCGCACACTGTCACTTGGATGAGCGCGAGGAGAACAAAGTAAACTATGGCGACTAAATTTCCAAAATTTAGCCAGGACCTCGCTCAAGATCCGACCACTCGTCGTATCTGGTACGGGATCGCCACAGCCCATGACTTTGAAAGCCATGACGGGATGACGGAAGAGAATCTTTATCAGAAGATTTTTGCTTCCCATTTCGGACACATTGCAATCATTTTCTTGTGGACTTCGGGCCTCCTGTTCCACGTAGCCTGGCAAGGCAACTTTGAGCAGTGGATTAAAGACCCGCTGCACATCCGTCCCATTGCTCACGCGATTTGGGACCCCCAATTTGGTAAACCTGCGGTAGAAGCATTCACCCAGGCGGGTGCTTCCTACCCGGTTGATATCTCTTACTCCGGTGTGTACCACTGGTGGTATACCCAGGGTGTCAGGACGAATGGTGACCTGTATCAGGGTTCCATCTTCCTTCTGATTCTGTCAGCCCTCTTCCTGTTTGCAGGCTGGCTACACCTCCAACCCAAGTTTCGTCCCAGCCTTGCCTGGTTCAAGAATGCTGAATCTCGACTGAACCACCACCTGGCAGGTTTGTTTGGGGTTAGCTCATTAGCTTGGGCGGGTCACTTGATTCATGTGGCAATCCCTGAGTCTCGTGGTCAGCATGTAGGTTGGGGTAACTTCCTATCTACACCTCCTCACCCGGCTGGTTTGGCACCGTTCTTTACTGGCAACTGGGGAGTCTATGCAGAGAACCCCGACACTGCCAGCCATGCGTTTGGTACGGCGGACGGAGCTGGTACTGCAATCCTGACTTTCCTCGGTGGTTTCCATCCTCAGACCCAGTCTCTCTGGCTGACGGATATGGCACACCACCATCTGGCGATCGCTGTTCTGTTTATCGTGGCGGGGCACATGTACCGCACGAACTTCGGAATCGGTCACAGCATCAAGGAGATGATGGATTCCAAGACCTTCTTCGGGAAGTCGGTCGAAGGTCCCTTTAACATGCCTCACCAGGGCATTTACGAGACCTACAACAACTCGTTGCACTTCCAACTGGGTTGGCACCTGGCTTGTCTGGGTGTGATCACCTCCTTGGTGGCGCAGCACATGTACTCCATGCCGCCCTACGCCTTTATCGGGCAAGATTTCACCACTCAGGCAGCACTCTATACCCATCACCAGTACATTGCTGGGTTCTTGATGGTGGGTGCGTTTGCCCACGGTGCAATCTTCTGGGTGCGGGATTATGATCCCGAACAGAATAAGGGAAATGTGTTGGCGCGCATGATTGAGCATAAGGAAGCGCTCATCTCTCACCTGAGCTGGGTGTCTCTCTTCCTTGGGTTCCATACCCTGGGTCTGTATGTTCACAACGATGTTCAAGTCGCCTTCGGCGTTCCCGAAAAGCAAATCCTGATTGAGCCGGTCTTTGCTCAGTTCATTCAGGCATCGCACGGTAAAGTGCTGTACGGCTTGAATACGCTGCTGTCCAACTCAGATAGTATTGCTGCCACCGCCTGGCCCAACTACGGTAACGTTTGGCTCCCTGGCTGGTTGGATGCGATTAACAGCGGTACCAATTCTCTATTCTTGACCATTGGTCCTGGCGATTTCCTGGTTCACCATGCGATCGCTCTGGGTCTGCACACCACCACCCTGATTCTGGTCAAAGGTGCGTTGGATGCTCGTGGTTCTAAGCTGATGCCCGATAAGAAAGATTTCGGCTACAGCTTCCCCTGCGATGGTCCTGGTCGGGGCGGTACCTGCGACATCTCTGCTTGGGATGCTTTCTATCTGGCAATGTTCTGGATGCTGAATACCCTGGGCTGGGTTACCTTCTACTGGCACTGGAAGCATCTGGGCGTGTGGCAGGGCAACCTGTCCCAGTTCAATGAAAGCTCGACTTATCTGATGGGCTGGTTCCGTGATTATCTGTGGCTCTACTCTGGTCCACTGATCAACGGTTACAACCCCTACGGTGTGAACAATCTGGCAATCTGGGCATGGATCTTCTTACTTGCACACCTGTGCTGGGCAGTTGGGTTTATGTTCCTGATCTCCTGGAGAGGTTACTGGCAAGAGTTGATCGAAACCCTGGTTTGGGCACACGAGCGTACTCCGCTGGCTAACCTGGTTCGCTGGAAGGATAAGCCCGTTGCACTGTCAATCGTCCAGGCTCGTCTGGTTGGTCTGACCCACTTTGCGGCTGGTTATGTCCTTACCTATGCAGCCTTTGTGATTGCCTCGACAGCGGCTAAGTTCCCATAGCGAATTAGAACATGCTGAGGTAACTCAGAAGTGGCTATTAAAAGCCCTCCGCTGAAAGGTGGGGGGCTTTTTGTTGGATAAACCTCACCAACTTAGAAACCCGTAGTTTTTTCTAGGAAAAATCTTCAGTTCTCAACTTGGATGAGGTTTAGAAGCGGATTATGAATTCACTGTTAGGAAAAAATACTTAATGCTTGCTGCCTCCTAAGATTGATTTGTGTTAAGAGCCTGTTGCAGTGGTGTCTAATCTTTATTGGTTTGATCAGATTCAACCGGAGCATCGATCCTTAGTCGGCAGTAAGGCGTTTCACTTAGCCCATCTGTTGCAAGCAGGGCATCCGGTAGTACCGGGTTTTGTAATTTCTGCTCAAATATTGCACAAATTTTTGGCGACGATGGACTGGTTAGAGCCGCTGTTTGCCGATTTACCCTATTCGTCCCTCCGGCTCGACATTGAAAACCCTCAACAACTGCAAGCGATCGCCCAGCGAATTCGCCAGGCGATTGAGGCGGCAACACTGTCATCGGATGAGTGGTTGGTTGACCTCAAAGCAGCGGTGGATCAGTTGGATTCTCCCGTGGTCGTTTTGCGACCTTCCCTGGCACTCAAAGCTCCGATTCGTTCTCGCTCCCACCACTTCGAGCCAGTCATCCTTGGGAAAAGTTCTGCTCTGTTTGACATTCAGATTTGTGACACCACTGAGGCAGCCTTAACCCAGGGGGTCAAACGCCTATGGGCAGACTTGTTTGGAGCAAAAAGCCTGTTTTATTGGCAGAAATCGGAGATCCCTTTGCAGCAGGTTCGACTAGCAGTTTTGGTGCAGCCCTTGTGGTCAGCGATCGCGGCAGGAACCGTGCAGGCAAACGAAGCGTATTTCAACATCCAGTCCACGCCAGGACTGGGGGTGGCGATCGCCTGGGGAGAAGTCAGCCCCGATGTTTACCAGGTTCATACTTCCAGTGGCACAATTCTGTCCCGCAGTCTGGGCACTAAAACCATTGCCTATCAGCCAGGAACCCGTCCGACCGATCGCAATCTCTGGCTACAATCTCGACTGCTAACCACCGATCAACAGTTCAGCTACGCTTTAGATAGTCAGCAGTTGGATCATCTGATTCAACTGGCTCAAAGATTAATCGCTGATCTGGGAACGCCCTTAGAGTTTGAATGGACACTTTGTAGCCAAAGTAATTCTCAGCCCCTATTCTATTTAACCCAGGTCATTCCCAGTTTACCGCCAGCCAGCCAGCCAGCCAGTCGTCCTAAAACCGGGGAGCCGCCTACTCTCTCGAACAGGGTTTCTGCGCCCATGAATTCCAGTTCTACTCTTTTGCTGTCCGGGCTGGCAGTGTCTCAAGGGCAAGCGATCGCCCGTGCCAGGGTGATTACCAATCCGAACGAAGCACCCGTAGATGTGATTCCAGGGACCGTGCTGGTGGCGGACGTGCTGATGCCCCAATGGTTGCCCTGGATTAAACAGTCTGCTGCGATTATTACTGAGCAAGGTAGTATTACCAGTCACAGTGCAATCATTGCCCGTGAGGTCGGTGTCCCGGCAGTTATGGGTACCGCCCGTGCCACCCAACTCATTCAAACCGGAGACCTGGTCATGGTGGACGGCGAGCAGGGCAAAGTATACCGGATTGAAGCCGCGACAACGGTTCCAGAAGCCGAGCGTCGTTCAGCCCAACCCGAATCATTCTCCCCTGAAAAAGAGGATTCTTCCTCCCATCATTTTCCTGACCCAAAAGGCATTGATCTCCATCCGGTATCCGTAGATTCCGCCTCTGACCGCCCCCCGATTGGAACCCGACTGATGGTCAACCTGAGCCAGCCCGATTCCCTAGCAAGGCTGACTAATTTGCCAGTTGATGGGGTGGGGCTGTTACGCTCAGAACTTCTGATCCTGGACTTTTTGGAAAACCAGCACCCTGACCAGTGGCTTCGGCAAGGGCGCAGTGCTGAACTGGTCGAACGGCTCACCCACACCCTGAACCAGTTTGCCGCAACTTTGGCACCCCGCCCAGTTTTCTACCGCTCCCTCGATTTACGTTCCCATGAATTCCGAGGCATGGAAGGGGGAGAGTCCGTTCCTGTGGAAGTAAATCCAATGCTGGGGATGCGCGGCACATTTAGTTACGTGAAGCATCCTGCCCTATTTGAGTTGGAACTGGTAGCCCTGGCAGGCGTGCAACGGGCAGGCTATACCAACATTCGGCTGATACTGCCCTTTGTCCGCACGGTAGAAGAGTTTTGCTTCTGCCGCCAACGGGCAGAACTGGCGGAATTAACCTATGACCCTGGCTTTCAAATTTGGATTATGGCAGAAGTGCCCTCCGTCCTGTTTCTACTTCCGGAGTATGTAAAAGCTGGAGTGAAGGGAATTTCCATTGGCTCAAATGATCTGACTCAACTATTGTTGGGAGTCGATCGCGACTATGCCCCAATGGCAGATGCCTTTGATGAACGGCATCCAGCAGTCAAGGCAGCAATTGCCCAACTGATCCGGCAGGCAAACCAATTAGGGATTCCCTGCGCCCTCTGTGGCGAAGCTCCTACGCGATATCCAGAACTCGTTGAAGATCTGATTCGCTGGGGCATCCACACCCTTTCAGTCGATCTGGATGCTGTGGAGACTACCTACTGGGCGATCGCCCGCGCCGAACGCCGACTGCTGCTAGAAGCGGCTCGCCAACAATGAAGTTAGACCTTACAGCCATTTCCCCTGGCATCAGCCCTATGCACACCCATCTACTCCACCCCTCCACCATCCCCACGCCGTTGTGGTTTACTCATCTAAAATCGCTGTAGGAAGAGGGGGCATTTTCAGGTAACCGTTAAGCGAATCGACCCATGCTGATTCACAATAGATAAGAGTAGAACTGACCTGGATCAGACGCGATCGCAATTCCCCCACTATTTTGAATCTCAACATCTGACCTCCTTTCCTCTGCATCAACGAGTAGAGTTCATCTCGATGAGCGATCCCACTTCCGTTCTGGAAGCCCTGCTGCAATCCCTGCCCGACTTGAGGACCCAAATTTACTTCAAGTCCTCCCTGACTGCACTCTCCCATGCAATGGAAGATCAGGTCTTGGCGGGAGTCAACAGCACGTTAGTCATTGCCAGTTTCCAACGAGAACGCTTTTATCGCCAGGAAGCTCATCGTTACTTGCGGATTTCGGAACGGGCAGACCAGGTTTATGTGCTGGCAGCCCCCGAAACGGACTTTGCCAATCGATCGGAGCACTATGAAACCGTTGCCTTTGAAACAACCGATGCTCTGGCACAAGAATGGCACCTCGTCGTTGTGGGTCCCCGTTATGCCGCCTGCCTCATTTGCAAAGAGCGGCAAGCGGCTTCTGACGACTCAGGTGGTCAAGCCGCCGCAGATCAGTCCCGCCGATTTGAAGGAATCTGGACCTTTGATCGGCAGACCGTTTGTAAAGCTGCTGATCTACTATTGGACCGCATCCTCCTCTATCGTCCAGAGCTAAACAACAAAATCATCCAGGCAAAAGCAGAGCTTTCTCCCCAGACTCGTACCGGGTTTAATAACCTGGATCCGGAACCCTTTGCAGAACGATTAGTCACCTACCTGCAAGCAGGACAGTACAAGCTGATCAAAGCCTATCGGTCGATCGCCGCCCAGGAACGGAAAGAACGCCTGGTTAACTCCATTACAGCCGCCATCCGCCGATCCCTTGACCCCGATGAAATCTTCAAAATTGCGGTGCAAGAACTGGGGCAGGCATTGAGAGTCTGTCGATGTTTGATCTATCGCTGTAAAGAAACCGACACCACGATCACCATCCAGCATGAGCATTTGGGGGCAGCCGTCGAATCCCTGGTGAATCAGACCTGGAACCTGCACACCAATCCTCTATTTCAGGCTGTGGTGCAGCGCCAGGAACCCGTATTTGTCGATGATGCCCAGGAAGACCCCTGGATTTTGAATGATGGGCTACCCGTATCTCCACCCCGCCTCCACGATGGTAGCAACGGCTCACCGCCTGCGCAGCGCTGGCAGATCCACTCCTGGCTGATGGTGCCTGTGATTCATCAGAGCCGTTTGTTGGGCATGGTAGAACTCCACAACTGTCGCGCGACCCTGCATGAGTGGGGCGAGTCAGAGTTGGGCTTGGTCGAGGCGATCGCCACCCAGGTAGGGGTTGCCCTGATTCAGGCAGAGGCATACGCCAACCTGGAAGACCTGAACCAGCAACTCGAAGCCCTCGACCGCACCCGGAGCAACCTGATTGCCATTACCGGACATGAACTGCGCACGCCTCTGTCCACGATTCAGGTCTGTTTGGAAAGCCTTTCCAGTGAACCCGATATGCCTGCCGAACTGAGCCAGGTGATGCTCCAGTCAGCCCTCTCCGATGCCGAACGGATGCGGAAACTCATCCAGGACTTTCTCACCCTCTCAGAACTGGAAAGTGGGCGCGTTAAATGGCACCTGGAAACTCTGCCATTCAAAGAATGTGTAGACCTGTCACTCAGCAGCATTCGTGCCCGCCAACTTCACAACGACCAGCTTCCTAAAATTACCAGCCAAATTCCCCCCGAATTACCGATGGTGTATACCGATGGTGAATGGCTTGTAGAAGTGCTTTCAAAACTGCTAGATAACGCCTGCAAATTCACAGACCGAGATGGTCAGGTCACAATTCATGCCCGTGAAAACGGTCATCAAATGCTGGAAGTCACCGTTGCAGATACTGGACGTGGCATTGAACCTAACCGGTTAGAAACCGTGTTTGACCGCTTCTATCAAGAAGAAGGGGCGTTACGGCGAACGACAGGTGGTACCGGGTTAGGGCTTGCTATTTGCCGCCAGATAGTGACTGGCTTGGGAGGACGTATCTGGGCAGAGTCCCGTGGAAAGGATCAGGGCAGCCAGGTTCATTTCACAGTTCCTACCGTTCAAGCTGAAGTTAAACGACAACCTACCTCAACCGTCAAGAAAACCAGAGGAAAAGCTTCAAAAAATCGGGCTTAGAGGTGGGAGGGAGAGTTAGTAGTGGAGAGTTGAAAGTGAAGAGTGGAGAGTAGAACTGGGCTTAGACCTCCGAGGTTTTCAAAACCTCGGAGGTCTGAACACTTTATAAATCTCTGACAACCTATAACCCTTCCCTTCTGCCCCCGTGCCCAATTGCTAACAACTGTTACAGTTCCCAAAGAATTTCGTGGATGGTGACAGGCTGAATGATAGGATTCCGATAAAACATTGCGAGAGAAATCCAATGGCAGAAACTCTTTCTGGACAACCTCCTTTGTTTGGTGGGAGCACAGGTGGGCTCCTTACCAAAGCAGAAGTTGAAGAAAAATATGCAATCACCTGGACAAGCCCTAAAGAACAAGTCTTTGAGCTGCCGACAGGTGGTGCAGCAGTGATGCGCCAAGGTGAGAACCTGCTTTACCTGGCTCGCAAAGAGCAGTGTATTGCTCTGGGCGGTCGGCAACTGCGGGCTAAGAAAATCACGGATTACAAAATCTACCGGGTTTACCCAAATGGGGACGTTGAGTACCTCCATCCTAAAGATGGGGTCTTCCCTGAGAAGGTCAATCCAGGTCGTACTGCCGTGAATACCAAAGACCGCAGTATTGGCGAAAACCCAGAGCCTGCAAAGCTCAAGTTTACAGGCACGGCAACTTACGAAGCCTAGTCATTTAGTATCAAAGCCTTCCGCGATCGCCTCAGAGGTTTCCTCTGGGGCGATTTCTTGCTTCACAAGTTCCTCAAATTGTTCTCTTAAGCTGGGGAGTAAAGTTACCAGAAAGTTCCAGTGATCCAGGTAACTTTGGGGAGGTACTGATGCAACTCATCAGAAAAATCAATGATGACCTGGCAATTGCCGGACAAATTGACTTAGAGCAACTACCCCAAGTTGTGCGAGCAGGCTTCCGGTCTGTCCTTAACCTGCGATCGCCGCAGGAGATTGGGTTTCTTTCAAACGAACAACAGAATGCCGAATCTTGGCAGCTTGAGTATGTCAATACGCCCTTTGACATTGAATTTCGAGATGACCGGGTCACCACCCAAATTCTCCAAGAAATTCGCCGTCTTCCAAAACCTGTATTAGTTCATTGTGACAATGCCATTCGGTCAGCCGCGATCGCTCTGATGCACATCGCTACCTACCAGGGAGCCACTTTAGAACAGGCTTTTAATCAGGCTCAGCTGCTTAGGGTTAATTCAGCGCTTCTAAACGGAAGCAGGAGGTAATGGTTTCTTTACAAAAATAGACTTGTCAAAGGTTGAAGAACTTTTAATCAATGCTGAAATAAGAGTAGAAGTGCAACGGTCATTTACAAAAGTCAATACATAATCCCGTTGCCATTTGCGAATTTGAACAAAATAGCAATTTTGCTGTCACTCTCTTTGTTTCGATAGTCTAGTCGCGATCGATCCAGCAACTGTTCTGCTTCATCAGTTACCAGGATTACCGACGCTGTGAGGATGGTAGCCAATGCAATAGGAGGATAGAACAATGACCAAAACTATCGTCAATCTGTGGACTTCCATTATTGCTGGGGAAGTCGAAGATGTTTTGAGCACCTATGACAACCATCCTTACCAGCAAGCCTTCTCAATCCCGGATCTGCGCCAGGAATTGATTGCCTATGTCCTTAGCCACACACCGGGCAATTACACGGTGTTAGAAGATGAGAGCGAATTATCCACCGATTGCAGATTGCATTTGTCTTTAGAGGAAAAGCAACTAATCAGAGCGTGGATTCATCAAGGCATTCACAATCTCTGCGATCGCTACTCTGAAACGATCACCAGCCACATCCCAGAAGTCGATGATCCAGATCTGACTCCTTCCCATTGGTTTGGCTAGTAGAGCTTGGCGTAAATCTATCTACTATTCCTGATACCTAATACCAATTCTTTATGAGGTGGCACTGAACAAGGGGCTTAAGCCCCTTGTAAAGCAAGGGTTAATTCTGCTCATCCTCAAATGAAATTGATATAACACCTAACACCTTTACAAGGGTTGCCAAACTACGCCGCAGTCTACTAGTGTTGCAAACACTAAATTTTGCAACATGGGGGTGAAGGGGTTCCACCCCTTCACCCCTTTCAAAACTTTCGTTTTGCTGTACTAGTCCATTTTCAATCCCGGTATCATGCGTTTGTCAGAAAGCAGCAGCTTTTCAAACTCTTTTGCTTGAACGGGTGGACTGAACAAATAACCTTGCATAGCATGACAACCGCTTTGGCGCAGGAAATTGAACTGCTCTTCGGTTTCTACCCCTTCAGCAATCACCTTTAGTTGCAGGCTTTGTGCCATTGCGATGATGGCTTTGGAGATCGCGGCATCGTTCGGATCGGTTGTGATTTCCCGAACAAATGACTGATCTATCTTAAGTGTGTCGATTGGAAACCGCTTTAAATAGTTAAGAGAAGAATACCCTGTTCCAAAATCATCTATTGAAATGTGAACCCCCATTTCCTTCAAATCTTTTAGCGTCTGGATCGTAATTTCCACATTCTCCATCACACTGGTTTCTGTGAGTTCTAAAACCAGCACATTAGCAGCCAGTCCCGTTTCTTTCAGGGCTTGGGCAACTTTTTCAACCAGGTCTTCCTGGCGAAATTGCCGCGCCGACAGGTTCACCGAGATCCGAATGGGTAACCGAGTAGTCTCTTGCCACAACTTCGCCTGAGTACAGGCTGTTTTCAACACCCACTCGCCAATCGGAATAATTAAGCCCGTATCTTCTGCGATCCCAATAAATTTACTGGGTTCAACCAGTCCCAATTGGGGATTATGCCAGCGGATCAGTGCCTCAGCGCCAATTACTCGCCCAGTAATCAAATTTACCTGAGGCTGATAGTAAAGCTGAAACTCCAAATTCTTGAGAGCGGCATTGAGTTGACTTTCCAGTTGTTGCCGTTCAACCGCCAGGGCATCCATCTCGTGGTCATAGAACTGATATCCAACATTTCCCTTGGCTTTGGCATTTCTCATTGCCGTATCTGCCTGGTTCAAGAGGCGGTCTGGGCTGTCACTGTTCTCAGGATAAAGGGCAATCCCAATACTGGCTTGGATTTGAGCGTAATGCCCGTCAAGATTATAGGGTTCAGCCAATACCTTGAGCACTTTCTGGGCAACCTTGGCGGCATCCCCTCTCTCGGTGAGATTGCTCAACAGCATACTAAATTCGTCCCCACCCAGCCGAGCAACCATAGTTTGCTGCCCAAACGCTCGTTCCAACCGTTCAGCAACCATTTTCAGTAATAGGTCACCATTGGCATACCCCAGGTTTGTGTTAATTGCCTTAAACCGATTGAGGTTAATGCAGAGAACCGCGACGATCTGCTGAGGTAAAGAGTGTGCTGCCTGCTCGGTGGGCGCTGCCTGTGCCACCGCTTCTTGAAACTGGTAATGAAGCAAAATGCGATTGGGCAGGTTCGTCAAGGGATCACGGTAAGCCAGTTGGTTCAAGGTTTGGGCTGCCCGTTTCATCTCATTCACGTAAGGTTGAGTCAGCGTTGCTTGCTTAGTTAAGCGGGCAGAGATAGCTCCCAATAGTTCTGCGCGCTTAAATGGCTTGGTTAGATAGTCATCTGCACCCAGTTCCATTCCCTGACGCATGTCCATTCGTTCAGACTTGGCACTCAGAAAAATAAATGGAATTGTCGCCGTTGAAGAATCTTGACGAAGCTGATTCAGCACCTCATAGCCATCAAATTCGGGCATCATAATGTCGCAAATAATCAGATCAGGCTCATGCACCATTGCCAGGTGTACCCCTGTGCGACCATCTTCAGCGCTGAGTGCGTCAAAACCTTCCGCTTGCAGCAGTTTGAGAATCAAAGTACGGACGTTGGGATCGTCCTCAATCACGAGAATCTGAGTCATGCGTCAGTAGTTGCTCGACTATAAGAACTTCAAATATGCGGCTCTGATGGCAGCACCGTCGAGGAATCTAGGTTAAGAGTTCCCCCCCTGCTAAAAAGATTAACCCTAACCGTAGCGAACCTTGCTTGAAGCGTATATAATCCAAGTCTCTTGGTGCAAATTCACTTTGTGATTGCACAATTTCCTCAGATGGTTTGTTAACGGGCTTTTTCACGGCACCTAAAGAAACACATAAATTCAGTGAATATCTCTCTTACCGGTGATACTATCTCGCATGAATGTCGATAATGTTGGAAAAATAGCTGTGCCGTAATGCTCTTTGGATTCTGCTAATCTTCTGTCGCTGTCAATGTCTTCATCCATTGCACTCAGGTTGTAAAGTTCCAGGTTATGGATATGAACTCTGAAATTAAAGAAACCGAATTGGTCGATGTCAACTCTCCAGACTTTAAGGTGGAAGCCGAAGCCCCTCTGGTGACGGTTGACAACACTGACTCAACCTTGGATCAGTCTACTCAACAACTCAAGCAATTTTGGGAGCGTTTCAAGGTCTTTTTGTCTGATCTCCCAGAGTATCTGTCAGATTTCTTTGGAGAGTATAAGCGTCCGTTGACGGTTCTGGGGCTGATTTTCGCCTCTGTCGTTTCTGTTAAACTGACACTTGCATTGCTGGATGCTGTCAATGATATTCCATTGCTGGCACCCACGTTTGAATTAATTGGCTTCGGTTATGTGGTCTGGTTTATTTACCGCTATCTTTGGCGGGCACAAAGCCGGGGTGAACTTGTTCAGGACTTCAATGAGTTTAAGGACGAAGTCCTGGGGAAAGGAAATTCTCAGTAAGTTTTCCCGACCGGAACAGGAAAGTGGACGGATCAGCAAAAAATTTACACCAGTGATGTGGATGCCTGACACCCAGGTATCCACATCAATTTTTGCTCTTGCATGAGGGAATCTACTGGTTGTGATCCCTAATAGGCAATATCCCTGATGATCTGTCAAGAATTTTTTGAGAGGTTGAAAACTCTTTGAGGAATAACCCCTACCTCACCCTTATTTAGCAACTTAAAGTTAACAGATTACTAAAATCGTTATCGGATTCACGTCGCTTTACTACTGAACTTCCTTCATTGGGGATAGCGTGCCATTGGAAAAATTGGTGGTGAAGCCCCTGCTTGAATTGTGCCAAGTAATTCAAACCCGTGCCGTTTGTAAAATGGGATATTCTCTGGATTTGACGATTCTAGATAGGCAGGAATGCGATCGCGATCGCACTGCATAAGCACATGCTGCATTAACGCTGACCCATACCCTTTGCCCTGTTGGGTTGGCTCGACACCAATCATCGGTAAGTACCAATGGGGTTCCGCCAGGTGATAATGTTCCATCTGTTCAAAAACGGCAAATACATCTGCTTGATCTGACTCAACAATGCTTTCCTGAACCAGTTCAATGACTGGCTCTGCATCCAGCTCCACACCTGGCGGAAACCAAAGGGCACCGCCACCATAACCATCAATGCAGTAAGCTGTCTCCTGGGCAAATGCTTTACCACCAAATGCCTGAACAAAGCGCGGAAAGTGAGTCAGATATTGATCGGGGTCGGGATACATCCATCGAACAGCCGGATCATTGCCAAACGCGAGGACCATGCTGGCCGTGATGTATTTTTGTTCAAAAATCTTTGCAGTTCTGATGGAAGGGGCTGATTTCTCTGACGTAGGATTTAGTTCTTTGTGCAGTTGTGTACTGACAGCTTCGCTATGAACAGATTTGACTTTGAATTGATTAATAACCATACGTTCCTCCGATGGAAAATCTTGATTGATGGCAATACTTCCTGGTGGCATCCAATTGCTTGAAATTTGGCTGATGGCTGTACGGGTTGTTTTAGCTCTCAGAGGCTTTTCAGAACGGTTCTGATTTCAATCAAAATACCTGGCAATCGAGAGGAACTAAGGAAGACCAGGACTGATTCCAGGTTCGGGTTCAGGTTGGTCATTGTTCTAACTGAGTGAGTAATTGCGAAAGGATGGCTCAGGAATAGTAAGATTCACAGCACATCTGCAAAAGCAGGACGTAACCGCTGGTAAATAAACCTTCCCCCCAAGAAGATGGGCAGAGAGACCAGGCAAAGAACTCCCCATTCCATCCAATGTTGAACCTCACCAACCAGCAAAAGATCGCGATACAGTTCCACGATGGTCGCAAACGGGTTTAGCCGGAAGACCCATAGCCGAAACCTTTCTGGAATCGCAGACGCTGGGTAAATAATGGGGGTCAAATAAAACATGAGGTTGAGCAAAACCCCAATTGTCTGGGGAATATCCCGCAAAAACACGGTTAGACCAGCCGCGAGATAACCTAGACCTGATGTTAAAAGGAGTTGGGGCAGCCAAACCAGAGGAAATAGCCAGAGGGTGGTTTGAACCGTTTGAGTCGTAAACCCTAACAGGGCGATCGAAACGACTAACCCTGATAAGCTCTCGATAAAACCCGCCAACACAGGCACCAGGGGAAGCAACTCTACGGGGAAAACAATTTTTTTGACTAAATTGGGTTGGCTGACTACGGAAGTTGCGGCAGCCGAAAAACCATTAATAAATGCCATCCAGGGAATTAAGCCTGCAAATAGCCAGAACCCAAAGGTCAAACTATTGATTGGCAGTCCTGGAATTTGCGGTCGAACCTGTAAGACGATCGAAAATACGTAGGTGTAGACCAATAACTGGATTAATTGATTCAGCAGGGGCCACAGATTTCCCAGAATTGAGCCTTTGTATCGAGCTTCCAGATCCCGCTGCACCAGCGTTTTTAGCAAATCTAACTTTGCCCACTGGCGATCGCTAACGGGAAGTAAGCGCTTAACAAGCTTGAGTTGATGAACAGCACTCCTGACCGTCCTCTGCAAAACCCCTTTCCTCACAGCTATAGCGTTTCCTTTTTGGGTGAGGTACATTTCATCTGTTTGACTCAAAGGCTATGCGGCTATCCATATACCTCACTGGATTCAAAACCGCTATATTCTGCTCAATCACAGAGGTTTAGCTTACCATATCCCAGCAATTGGCAAGGCTCAGGGCTAAGGGTGTAACAACTGCTCTGACTGTTGCCAGTACTTATAGGCAGCATAGGCAAGGGTCACAACGCCTGTGATGATTGCCGACTCATCCACCTCAAACTGGGGATGGTGGAGGGGATAGTTAGGGCGATCGCGAAAGCCAACTCCCAACCGGAACATACTTCCCGGTGCGTGTTGCAGATAAACCGAAAAATCTTCAGCCCCCAGCGAGGGTTCATGGATAACTTCGACCCCCACACCACCCCAGGCTTCTACAGCGGCAGATTCAATTAGCTGGGTCATTGCCATGTTGTTTTGCACCGAAGGCACCCCCCGACGGTAATGGATCTGGTAACGGGCACCGTAGGGCTGGCAAACGTTTGCCACAATTTGTTCAATCCACTTGGGCAAAAGTTCACTGGTTTCGGGATGGAGCGATCGCACCGTTCCCAGCAGATTCACCTGATCCGCAATCACATTCGGTGCCCGTCCACCGTTGATTTGCCCAAACGTTAACACAACGGGTCTAAGCGGGTTCTGAGTCCGACTGATCGCCTGTTGCAACGTGGTGACTACCTGAGACGCAATCCAGATGGCATCGACCGCTTCGTGGGGACGTGCGCCATGCCCCGACTCCCCCAAAATCACAATTTCCAGGTCATCCGCCGCCGCCGTCAACGCCCCATAGCGAACCCCAATCACCCCTGCCGGAATCGATGGAAACACATGCACCGAAAAAATCCCGGTTACATGCTCCATCACCCCATCCTGCACCATCCATCGCGCCCCCTGGGCAATCTCCTCCGCCGACTGAAATAGAAACCGGACATTTCCGGGCGGGGGGCATTCCAATTGGGAAAGTACCATCGCTGTCCCCAACCCAACCGTCGTATGAACATCATGCCCACAGGCATGCATAAGCCCATCCCGCCGCGACGCAAACTCTAACCCGGTGCGCTCACAAATCGGCAATGCATCCATGTCTGCCCGAATCGCCAGGAGACGAGAATCAATGCCTGCCCCTACCAGTTCTCCCGTAACCCCGACCTTGCCAACGCCCTCTTTCACATGCAGCCCGCAGGAAGAAAGCACCCCTGCCACATATGCCGCTGTTTGAAATTCTTCCCCACTCAGTTCAGGGTGACTATGCAGATGACGACGAATTTCAATCAAACGGGGAGCCAGGTTTGCGGCAATATCTTTGATTTGGGTCAACATGGGCAAATGTATAGCGCTTTACCCCCATGATACGGATTGTTACAGATGCAGGCTACTTCTCTCCCAGCACCCACAGTGTATCAACCCGTTGTGCTTCAGCCGTGGCAGAGTTGCTGGTACTGACGCTGCGAACGGTTCCCAGAACCCGCTGGAACTCTTGAACAAAGGGAGACGTGGATGGAACGTAAGGCTGGATCAGTCCATAAATTAGTGAAAGGGACGCTCCCATGTTGACGTAAAAGTAGCCTTCATTGGACAGGGGGAAACTGGCGATCGCCGTTTGAAAGGTCGGGTTCAGGTGCAGCGGCAGGTAAGGTTTGGGTGCCAAAACTTTCATGGTGTCAGCACCCGTCGTCAGGACTAACGTATCGTTGCTGATCCAACCGTGGGAAAGAATACTCACACTTCGGTTCCGGTCTTTCCCCTCCCAACTAACGACGGGTATTCCTGCCACTCGACGGGGAACGATCGCCAACTCACCCCTTGCCCCGGTTCTGACTGCCTGGTCTAGCTTTTTAAGGAAGGCTTCAGCGGCAGGGCGATCGCTCGTTTGTAGCATCAAACCAACCCCCAGATTGAACCGGGGATTGATCGCATTAAAGAATCCTTCTGTCGTGGGAAACATGAAAAAGGCATATTCCCCATCCATCCATCCAATCACTTCCTGTTCCAGATCAACCCCACTGCGCTTCTGAAACTCAGACCGAATGGCATTTAGGAACGGCTGGCTGGTGGGGGAGGCAAAGGCGGTTTCAATGAATGTTTGCCACTGACGCTTGAAGTTACGGCTGTTGGCAGACAGGTAGGTAATGGCAGGCAGTCGCGTCAAAATTTGATTGGCATCGGCAACCGCCAGGGTTGCCCGATCTGGTTGGGGCGTGGTGTAGTAGAAATTTGTTTGCCCCCGAATTCCTTCAGGCTGCATCCAGAGATAGGTATCTACCGAGTTGTAAGGGCGTGTCATCAGGGCAATCTGGCTCTCTTCCAGGAGAGGAATGGGGGGGGCAGGCAAAGCCATCCCTGAAACACGACTGATTAGCGTCGGTAGATGCCGAACAATCCCGGCGAGATTACCATAGCCCACTACCAGCGATCGCCCAAACTGAGGATGGTTCACGGTTCGCTGAAATAAACGATCCTGTGCCAGCGTGGGTTCCTCTAAGGAACGGGCATCAATCAGCTTCTCCAGTGCCCGATCATGGGCTGCGATCGCGACTGCATCAGGCAGAAGGGCGATCGTTACTCCGCGGGACAACACCTCAGGCAGGGGCGGCGTTGACGGCAGAGGAGATAGGGTTGGAATTTGCTCCTCCAGGTCTGGTTCAAGTTCATTACCTGTTTGTTCGCCGATCATGCCCTCCACCTGTCCTGGCAGCATAGACACCCGCAGCAAGTTAGGGTGTTGAGAGGAAGGTGAAGGATCTGCCTCTGGTTCAGGAGTGACAGGTTCGTCTGGAGTGCCATTGGTTCCATCGGGGACTGTCGTTTCGGATGGCTCTGATGCAGAACTCGCAGTCCAGCGCAACAACGTAATGCCTTTGTAATCCCGCTCAATTTGAGGTTTTCCCCAGGCGGTTTTCATTTTGTCCAGAAAGGCATTAAAGCGACTACTATCTTTGATGGGTGCTAATAGAAGGGCATTGGCAGCCAGGGATTTGTCCTGAGGGGCAGCAGGCATGATAGCGATCGCCAGCCGATCGCCCAACCAGGACTGGATATCTTTCTCCAGGTTCAATCCTCCGCTACCGATTGGGAAAAGTGGTAGGGGTAAACCGACTTCGGGAAAAGGATTGAAACGTTGCAGTTCTGCCCAGGCTGACGCAGTTGTATTAATCAGCACGACCCCGGTCGTGCTGGCAGGTAGAATATTCGTGACTACTGGAGGACTGGATTGTCTGGTAACGGGTGTAACCTGGGCGATCGCTTGCCCAGAACCGACAACCACCATCGCCAAAATCGATACGGAAATTTGACGCAACAAAACCCGCCCCCCTAAGTCTTTTAGACAGACAATGTTTATTTTATTTTATAGACAGACTATAGCGGTTTTCAGCGTCATGAAGTACAACCTACTGCCTATTCCTGCTCCCATCTCACCCTTACTCCCTCCCCTTAATCTCCCAGGAACCCTATGAGCAAAGACCAGAAGCACTGGTTGCAGGAAACCTTTCAGCTTAAGGGGTCAGTCGTGCCTGCCGTTCTTGGGCGTGCAGCCCTTTGTGGGGTGTTTGGGATCGTGATCTCTGTCCTCGCCCACTTCGGCATACCAGTTTCTATCCCCATCCTGGCGAGCCTGATTCCCAATATCGTTTTAGGTTTAATGCTGGTATTTCGGACAAATACCGCCTATGAGCGATTCTGGGAGGGTCGAAAATGCTGGGGCACCTTAGTGAATACAGTCCGCAACCTGGCACGCCAGATCTGGATCGCCGTGGAAGCAGAGAGTGAAGGCGATCGCACTCAGAAAGTCGCCACCCTCAAAATGCTGGTCGCCTTTTGTGTGGCAATGAAATTGCATCTGCGGCAGGAACCGATTAGCGAAGAGCTGGAAGCTCTCCTGTCTGCCAAGCAGTACAATAAACTTCAACGGATGAACCATCCCCCCCTGGAAATTGCCTTCTGGATTGGCGACTACCTGCAACATCAGTACGAAGAGAATCGGCTCCATATCTATCAGCTCAATTCCATGCACAAACTTCTCGATGTCATGGTTGATATGTTGGGCGGCTGTGAACGAATCTTAAAAACTCCCATGCCCCTTGCCTACGCCATTCACCTGAAGCAGTTGCTTTTACTCTATTGTCTCTCGCTTCCCTTCCAGATGGTAGGAGGGCTGGAGTGGTGGACGGGTCCAATCGTGGCGCTAATCAGCTTTACCCTATTTGGGATTGAGGAAATTGGGATTGAAATTGAAAATCCCTTTGGGCATGACCCCAACGACCTGCCCCTGGATAGCATTTGCAACACGATGTTTCGCAACATTGAAGACCTGATTACCCTCACACCCGCCTCTGAAACTTATCGTTCCCCCGTACCCGACATCCCCTCCGCAGCAACCTGAACCTCCTGTTATTTTCTCTAAGAATTTAGGGAACTCTGAGAGAGAATAACCTACACGGGGGTGCGCTGATGTCAAGTGTTGGATTGAACAAATGGATTGTGAGTGGTAACCTGGCAGCGGATGCCGAGATTAAAATTGTTGACCTGAAGAGTGGAGAGAAAGCAAAAGTCGCAGAAGCTACGATGTATGTGCGTAAACCCCGCAGCCGCGATGAGTCGTTCACCGTTCGGTTGAGTATCTGGGAAACCTCTACAGCATGGCGCAGATTACCTTACCTGACAAAAGGCTCTTTAATTATTTGCACTGGCAGCGTGGAACCCAGACCCTACATTTCTACCAGCGACAACAAGCCCAAAGCCGGTTTGAAAATGAATGTCGTGGATATTGATCTCGACAATGTTCGGAATGCTGAAGAAGAGGATGTTCCGGTTCAAACTGAGCCTGTAAAAGAAGCGGCTGAGAAAACCGCACCCGTTGCTCAGTCCTCTGCTGCCACCAATGGCACAGCGAACGGTGGGCAGACAACGGTTGCTAGCAACGGAGCTCAGCCAGCAAGTACAACTAACGGGGCACAGGCTTCAAGTACAACCAACGGCAAGAACACCAAGGCTAAGAGCGCTCCAGGAGAAACCCAACAGCCTGGAAGTAAAGAACCAGCCAAAGCTTAGAGTACCTCTATTTTTGTCTGAAGGGATTGATTCCACGCCCAAAGCAGGAATCAATCCCTCTGCCTTCTGCCTTCCCTCAAAACCCACAGACAACCGAAAACCACTAACCACTATAGAATAGGGATCTTCCTTTCCATTGTTCTAGTTTGACATGACCGCGACTTCCCGCCGCTACCATATCACGACGTTTGGCTGTCAGATGAACAAAGCTGACTCTGAACGCATGGCTGGCATTCTTGAAAAGATGGGCTTTGAATGGGCAGAGCAGCCCGATGATGCCAGTCTCATTCTCTACAATACCTGCACCATTCGAGACAATGCCGAGCAAAAAGTCTACTCCTATTTGGGTAGACAAGCCAAACGTAAGCAGGAAGAACCGGATCTGATGCTGGTAGTTGCGGGCTGTGTTGCCCAGCAGGAAGGGGAACGTTTGCTCAGGCGTGTACCTGAGCTTGATCTGGTGATGGGTCCACAACATGCCAACCGACTGGAAGATTTGCTGGAACAGGTTTTCAGTGGCAGTCAGGTGGTGGCAACTGAGCCAGTCCACATCATGGAGGATATTACTAAACCCCGGCGAGACAGCCGCATCACTGCCTGGGTCAATGTCATTTATGGGTGTAATGAACGCTGCACTTACTGTGTTGTGCCCGGTGTGCGGGGTGTAGAGCAGTCCCGTTCTCCAGAAGCCATTCGAGCAGAGATGGAAGAACTGGGCAGGCAGGGTTATCGGGAAGTGACGCTGCTGGGGCAAAATATTGATGCCTATGGACGGGATTTACCAGGGGTAACTGAGGATGGGCGGCATCGGCATACCCTGACCGATCTGCTTTATTTTGTCCATGATGTGCCCGGAGTTGAGCGGATTCGGTTTGCGACCAGCCATCCCCGCTACTTTACGGAGCGGTTAATTCGTGCCTGTGCTGAGTTGCCGAAGCTGTGTGAACACTTCCACATTCCCTTCCAATCAGGAGACAATGCGGTTCTCAAGGCAATGGCACGGGGGTATACCCACGAAAAGTACCGCCGGATTCTCAACACGATTCGGGAGTATATGCCGGATGCTGCCATCAGTGCCGATGCCATTGTCGGGTTTCCGGGTGAAACCGAGGAACAGTTTGAAAACACGCTTAAACTGGTGGAGCAGATTGGGTTTGACCAGTTGAATACAGCAGCATACTCACCCCGTCCCGGCACGCCTGCTGCCCTGTGGGAAAACCAGTTAAGTGAGGAGGTGAAGAGCGATCGCCTCCAACGTCTGAATCACCTGGTTTCAACTAAGGCGGCTGAACGGTCTCTCCGCTACCTAAACCGGGTAGAGGAAATTCTGGTTGAGGATCAAAACCCCAAAGACTTCAACCAGGTGATGGGGCGCACTCGCAGCAATCGGCTCACCTTTTTCCCTGGAAAGATTGAGGAGCTAAAAGGCGAGTTAGTTAGAGTCAAAATTACTGAAGCACGAGCGTTCAGCCTGACTGGGGAACTCTTGAAAGGGTGAGTTCTTGCTTAACGAATCCTTAAGCCCAGCAATATCGAAACTTTATCCTCTAACCAACAAATCTGCGTAGTTTAACCGTTTTTCTTTACATCGCTAAATATTAAGTTGAATATAGTAAATTACTTTGTTTTAACCAGACTAAATATGCTAATTTTATCGGGAATGGGAGCTGTTTTTAGGGTGTATACAGCAGCTCCTTAAATCGCCGAGTAGTTTGCCAGATCTGTTTCTTGCATCTGCCGCCGTTTTCTACCAGGTTTTGCGACTAGTTTTTTTGAGTGCTGTTCGCGTTGATTAGTGCGCTCGGTAGCCGTTACCCCCGATTTGGGTAATGAGGTTGTTTTGTCTATACAGCATTTTCAACTCTTAGAGGGTTTTAAGCGATGAGTATGACTCTTCTGCGCCGGATTGGGCTGCATTTAAGCATCACAGCCTGTCTCGTTTCAACCGTTGCAATTCTGCCTGCGCTGGCTCAACCCAGAAATTCTAGCCGTGCGGAGTTTCCGGGCAGGCGTATTGGGGGTGGTACCCGGAGTGAATGTTTGGTGGGTAATCAACCTCTGGTTGCTTTGAACCCAGCAAACAATTTAGGAGTGACTGCCAGCGATCGCCCCTCTGTCTACTTTGTCGTTCCCACGCTTAACAAATCCTATCCGGTTGAGTTTGTCCTGCGGAACAGCGATGGCAATACGGTCTACAAGAAGCCCCTGGAAGCCGGTAAGACGAAAGTAGTCGGCATTCATTTACCCGAAAAGACTCTGGAACTGGGGCAAGACTACCAGTGGTACTTTTCTATCGTGTGTGATTCTGAAGATCCTTCCCAAAATATTGTTGTGTCAGGTTGGCTTCGACAGGTTTCTCCAAGAATCGCCTTAAAAGATAAGTCTAGTCTGGAGTCAAAGCTAGATTTAGCAAAGTCCTATCACAATGCCGGACTCTGGAGCGATGAAATTGCCACTTTGGTCGAGTTACGCCAGAGTTATCCTGATAACGACAAAGTTCGGCTCCAGTGGCAACAACTCTTACAAAAACTAGATTTGGAGCGGGTTTTCCAACGTTCGGTAGCCAGTCACTTGTAAAAGTAAGTTGCTGCGGAGACGGAGTTCTTGCTGTTAGCTAATACCTTCGTCAACCAGATACGATCGCTGTTACGGCAAATTCCACAATTGGGCGATCGTACTTCTCCCATGCCCCGGATTGCCTGGGTAGCGGGACGTTCTGTCTTGGTATCCAGCATCCTGGTGACAGGCTTGTTTCTGGGCATCCGCTCCTTTGGTGGGTTGGAAGCTCTAGAACTCTTTCTGTTTGATCGGCTGGTGCAGCTTCAACCAGATTCCCCTCCCGATCAGCGTTTGTTGATTGTCACCATCACTGAACAAGACCTGCACCGTTATCGCTGGCCCCTCTCTGACCAAATTCTGGCTCAAGCTTTAACCCGGCTTCAGTCCTACCACCCCAGAGTTATCGGGCTGGATCTTTACCGTGATATTGCCCATCCACCGGGAGAATCCAATCTTGCGGTGCAACTGCAAGCCAAAAACCTGATTACCATTACAGAAGTTGCCAGCAGTATCGCCCCCCCTCCCGGTGTGGAAGATAGGCGAATCGGATTCAATGATTTCACCTTAGACCCGGATGGTGTCCTCCGCCGCAACTTGCTGTTTGTGGCTGCCCCAGACAAGGACTATTACTCCTTTGCTTTACGAGTCAGCCTGTCCTATCTCCAGAAGAAAGGCATTTACTTTCAACGTAGTCCCCAGGCATTGTTTTTGGGATCCAGACAGATC
Organism: Kovacikia sp. CALU 1929; assembly: GCF_056784235.1. Taxonomy (NCBI): domain Bacteria; kingdom Bacillati; phylum Cyanobacteriota; class Cyanophyceae; order Leptolyngbyales; family Leptolyngbyaceae; genus Kovacikia; species Kovacikia sp. CALU 1929. The sequence continues at coordinate 36,529 of NZ_JBXBCF010000079.1, read as the reverse complement.
GTTCCCTTAGAACCAACTTCGGGCGGGTACCAGAAGGCAGATACCCGTGGATATCAAGTTCTGCTGAACTATCGCGATCGCACCAGTCCGGCACCAACCGTGACTCTGAGTCAGGTCATTGATGGGCAGGTGAATCCTGACTGGGTACGAGACCGGATTGTTCTGATTGGCACGATTGCCCCCAGTCTCAAGGATCAAGTCTACACACCCTACAGTGCCAACCAGCAGTCTACCTTTCAAATGCCAGGGGTGGTTATCCATGCCCAAATGACGAGCCAACTCCTGGATATTGCCTTAGGGAAAACTAAATTATTTCAGTTCTGGCACGAGCGGGGTGAAATTCTTTGGTTTTGGAGTTGGGCGATAGTAGCTGGAGTCCTCGTCTGGTGGTTAAGACATCCGGTAGCATTTGGGGTCGCCAGTATGGGTTGCTTGTTCGCGATCGGGGGAATTGGTTTCGCTCTGTTTGCCCATTCCATCTGGATTCCAGTGGCGGAACCTGGGTTGGGATTCATTGGGGCAGTTGGCTTGGCGATGGCTCATCGGCTGCTTTACACTACAACGCGCGATCCCCTTACAGGGTTGCTAAATCGGGGAACCTTTGTGCGGCATCTGGGGCGATCGCTGACTCGGATATCCCGTCGCCAATCCCCAGCTATACTCGGCGTGATCTTTCTCAATCTGGATCGGTTTCAACTGATCAACAAGAGTCTGGGGCACTCAACCAGCGATATGCTGCTGCTGGAGATCATTAGCCGCTGGCAAGCATGCCTCCCTCGGTTAGCTCAACTTGCCAGGATTGGTAACGATGAATTTGCCATTTCGCTGCAACATAGCCGCAAAGAAACTCTGACTGCACTGGCTGAAAAACTTCAAAATGCTTTGACAGAGCCGTTTCTGCTCGATGAACAACCAGTCCTGATCACAACCAGGATTGGAATTGCGGTGACTCAGTCAGACTACCTTTATACGCCTGAAAATTTGTTGCGTGATGCGCATACCGCAATGTACCGTGCTAAAGCGCTGGGAACAGGTCACTATGAAGTGTTCGCGGCTGGAATGCTAACAGAGGCGGTAGACCAGTTCACCCTTGAAAATGACTTGCGCCAGGGCATCGCTGCCCAAGAATTTGTCCTCTACTATCAGCCAATCATTTGCCTAAGTACAGGAACCATTACTGGATTTGAGGCATTAGTGCGCTGGCAACATCCTAAAAAGGGGTTGATTCCTCCCTTCAGTTTTATTCCATTGGCAGAAGAAACCGGACTGATTGTTCCCTTGGGGAAATGGATCTGTGAGGCTGCCTGCTGTCAGGCTTACCAATGGCAACAGCAGTTTCCTGAGCGCCACTTGATCATGAGTGTTAACCTCTCCGGTCGCCAGTTTGAACAACCTGATCTGACACGCCAATTAGCTTCCATTCTCCAGGAAACTAGCATTGAGCCGTCGAGCCTCAAATTTGAAATTACCGAAAGTATGGTGATGGGGGATGTTGAAGTGGCGATCGATTTAATGCTGCGGCTCAAGTGTCTCGGTTGCAAACTGGGCATGGATGATTTTGGAACCGGCTATTCCTCCCTCAGTCAACTTCGCCGTTTCCCGATCGATACGCTCAAGGTAGACAAGTCTTTTGTGCAAAAGATGGGGCAGAGCCATGAAGATTATGAGATTGCCCGCATGATTATTTCTCTGGGGCATACTCTGGGCATGGATGTGATTGCGGAAGGGGTAGAGACGAAAGCTGATGCCGATGCATTGCGATCTCTGGGGTGCGAATTTGGGCAGGGATATTTTTGGGCAAAACCGTTGCCTGCGTTTGAAGCCACAGCGCTTCTAGAAAAGCAAGGGGAGGGGGGAGGAGTTGAGAGTTGAAAGTTAAGAGTTGGGAGTTGAGAATTTTAGTCCGCTGACACCTAACACCTGACACCTTACTGAAGAATTTTTGTTTATTTTTAAGGATTAAAATCAATGCGACTGTCGATTCAAAACCCACCAAGTAATCACCGTAAGACTGAGTTCTCTAGGAGATGGTTCGCTAAGTTCACTTGTTTTGGTGTTGCTCTGGCGATCGCGGGATTCAGTGGGCTACCTGCCTGGTCCCAAACCTTAAGTGAAAAGGTTCTAGGGATGGAACGGGGTCTGGCGAAGGAGTTTGAGGATTATTTTGGTGAGAAGCTAGCAGAGGTGAACCAGGCTCCGGAGGGCATTGCCCAAACTCTGCAACAGATTGGTAAACAAACCGGAACCAAGCCTGCGGTTCTCTGGGTTGTCCCACGTGAAGATCACCTGCATCTGGTACTGATCACCGCCAATGGAAAGCCAATTGTGCGCGATCTTTACGAAGTGCCGACAGCAAAGCTGCGTCCCGTAGTCGCTGCCTTTCATCTGGAGATGCACAGTTCTCCAGACAAGGTGAAAATGACGGCGGCGCAGCAGCTTTATGACTGGATTATTCAGCCGTTTGAGGCGGACTACCTCCAGGCAGAAGGGATTGACACGCTGTTGTTTTGTCTGGGCAATGGGGTACGGAGTTTACCGCTGGCAGCACTTCACGACGGCAAGCAATTTCTGCTGGAAAAATACAGCATGACTCGCATTCCCGCCTTCAATTTGATTCAAACGGACTATGTTAGTCTGCAACCGGGTCAAATTCTGGCAATGGGAGCGTCGGAATTTCAGGACCAAAATCCCTTGCCTGCGGTTCCGACAGAACTTTCAACCATTTTATGGGAACTACAGTCTGCTAGACCATTGAAGTCTCAGTGGAAAGGGCAGTCATTCCTGAACCAGAGTTTTACCCTCTCCAATCTCCAGCAGACGATGCAAGCTCTTACCCCAACGGTGGTGCATCTGGCGACCCATGCCGTTTTTAGAACTGGTAAGCCCAGCAATTCCTATATCCAGTTATGGGATAGCAAACTTGGATTGGACAATATCCGCCAGATTGACTGGGGATCTCCTCTGGAGTTGCTGGTACTGAGTGCCTGCCGGACTGCGATTGGAGACGATCAAGCCGAACTGGGCTTTGCCGGAGTTGCCCTAAAATCGAAGGTTAAATCGGTTCTGGCGAGCCTTTGGAACGTCAGCGACGAAGGAACCCTGGCACTGATGAGTGAATTCTACCGACAACTGGGAACCACTCCCACAAAAGCAGAGGCACTCAGGCAGGCTCAACTGCGAATGCTACGGGGAGAAATTCGGATTGAGGGTAAGCAACTGGTGCTCTCGCGAGGTCCGGTATCGTTACCAGCCGAGTTGAGCAAGGAAGCCGTTAGTGACCTATCGGCTCCCTACTACTGGGCTGCATTCACAATGATCAGTAGCCCCTGGTGAGCGATCGCCCTACTTTAAGACTGCTTCAGGTGACTTTTCAAGGTCAGCGGCGATCGAGTCTCGGTCGTCCGCAACTTCTCGTCCCAGTTCCTCTAACTGCGATTGTTTCAGCAATTCCAGTTGATGTCGAAGTTGCTTCCTGACAATATAGCGATAGCTAAAGAAATGTTCGCCAATCGCCAGGGTTGCCAGATATTCCTCCACTAGATTGGGTTTGAACAGGGCCATCACCACCAGATTCCACCAGAAGCGGAACCGGGTGGAGCGCTTCACCCCTTGCCGCCACAGGATAGACTTAAACGCCTGCCATAGTTCGCCATCTAGCTTGCGGTTGGACTTACCGCGCCAACCGTTCATCATCATAAAGTGGCGGAAGGTGCGTTGCAGGTAAGATTCCGGGTCATAGATCTCCCAGAAAGCATCGATATATTCCTGGGTGATTTCTTCCACCGGACGGGTTGGGACAAAGTTCATTAACGCGCCCTGGTGGAAGGTTGCCAGCCCTTCAATCAACCGCCCTTCCTGCTTCAGGCGATTCCACATGGCGGTATTTTGCAGCGCCTGTAACATGCTGAACTGCCCCTGGGGAATTCCCGTTTCCATAATGAAATCGCGGATGCGTTTACCGGCACCGGGACGCTCATTATCAAAGCCCATAATGAAGCCAGACATAATTTGCAGCCCTTTACGGGTAATCATGTGACAGGAATCGATTAAGGACTGACGGGTGTTTTGCACCTTGTTGATGCCCATCAGGCTGTCCGTATCTGGCGTTTCAATGCCCATAAAGACCAGGACAAATCCGGCTTTCACCATCAGTTCAACCAGTTCCTCATCTTCTGCCAGATTGAGCGAGGCTTCCGTAATCAGCTTGAACGGATACTGATGCTGCTCCATCCAGGGAATCAACTCCCGTAGAAAGACTTTGGCATTCCGTTTGTTGCCAATAAAGTTGTCATCCACTACAAAAATGTAGCGTCGCCAGCCCAGGTTGTAGAGCGTTTCAAACTCCTTCAGCATTTGCTCCGGAGTTTTGGTGCGGGGCTTGCGACCATAGAGGTTAATGATGTCACAAAACTCACATTGAAAGGGACAGCCGCGAGAAAACTGAACGGTGACTGCCAGGTAAGCGTTGAGATCTAGCAGGTCGTAGCGGGCGATCGGAGTTTGGGTAACATCGGGCTTTTCGGGCGATCGGAAGGTGCCACTGGTCTCGCCCCGTTCCAATGCTTCCAGGAACATGGGAATAGTACATTCCCCTTCATCCAGGATCAGATAGTGTGCCCCGGCTTCCATCGCCGCCTCGGGATAGGAGGTCGGGTAGGGACCACCGACTGCCACTTTTTTACCCAGGGACAGCCCTTTGTGAATCAGGTCACGAAAATCAATTTTTTGAATAATCATGGAGGAGATGATGACCAGGTCGCACCATGCCCAGTCTTCATCGGTTTCTAAGCGAACGTTGCGATCGACCAGGCGAAGTTCCCAGTCAGAGGGCAACATAGCTGCAACTGTGATTAACCCTAGCGGTGGATTAGTAGAGCGTAAGCCCGCCAGGTCTAAGGTTTCCTGGTATGACCAAAAGGAGTTGGGCATCAGGGGCCAGAGCAGCAGAGCTTTCATAGGGGGGACTCCTCAATTCATTGAATAGGATGGAAGTCAGGTGAAATGAACTACATTTAACGCGACCAATGCCGCTTCACATCACCAATAAGGGGTAGAAGGGCTGAAGTTAGAGCCTTTCTCCGTCATGGTTTGTAAATTTCTCTAGATGAAGTTCTTTGCAGTCTACACATTTAGAGGTGAGGACAGAGAAAGAACTTAATCTTTTTTAAGCTTGATTCATAGCGTAAGGATGCCAGTGCATGGAGCAAAATCAACTCTGCTATGCGTCAAACACAGCGAACCAGGGAAGAGGGGATGGGGCGATGAAGCGAAAAGAATGCGCTCCCCTCAACCCTACACGTCCTCCCCTAACTGCCGAAGCCGTTGTGCTAGCTGTTCTGCCCGTTGCCGTTCTGTTTCTGCCCGTTGCCGTTCTGTTTCTGCTCGTTGCCGTTCTGCTTCTGCTCGTTGCCGTTCTGCTTCTGCTTCGCTCAAGTAGCGATCGCCCGTGTTGTCATACCAACTCAGTACCTCTCGTTGAAGCGGATCATTCGATAATCGACAGCGTCCAATCCCTAATCCAATCTCCGGCATCCAAAAAGGTTCACCTATTTGCAACTCGTATTTATGATTGACCAACTTATAAACCTCAAATGGCATCTGCCGATCGCGTTGCCAAAACTGGGGATTATAAATGACGTAGTACAGCACCCCCAACCTGGCATAGATGGCTAGTTTCTCGTCATACTCGCCGCCCGGAGTCTGGGATACCACTTCCAAAGTCAGGATGGGTGAAACGCCGTTCTCTTCCCACACGACATAGCTCCTGCGCGGTTTGTCACCCTTACGCCTTTCTACACCCAAACTCAAAAAGCCATCTGGCACTACTGGGACTTTAGGGTGCGCTCCTGTGGTGTGATAAATCCCCATATCGACCGCAAAAAACCAATCATTCCGATGTTGCCAGATGTATTCCAACAAAAACAGCAACACATTGGGGACAAAATTCTGCTCCTCATTATCCACAGGAAAGTCATCCGAATCGATTAATTCGTCACTGCTTGGCAAGGTGTATTGCAGGTCAGATGGCAGCATAGTCTTGCTTTCCCAGATCCCATCATTGGCTTCATTATAAATCCTGCCAGAAATTGAGGGTCTGAACGTTGGGGCAAGTTGTTCTAGCCTGCGTTTTTTTCTGCGCTGTTTCTACAATGGAAAGGCTTCATGTTCCAATCCGTATGACTGCATTGCTCACCAAATCATCATTGACTTTAGATGTCAGCCTCGATTCTCAACCTCCAGTTCCACTTTCTGCTGCCTATCGAGAGGCGGGTTCTGGTCATCCATTGCTGATGCTGCATGGCTTCTTGGGAAGCAGCGACTGTTGGAGTCCATTGATTGAACGATTACAGCCGTATTTCCGCTGTGTCAGCCTCGACTTGTTGGGATTTGGAGACTCGTCCAAACCACAGATTCGCTACGATGTTGCCAAAGAAGTCGCTTTTGTACGGGCGTTTGTTGAAGCGCTGGAGTTAAAACCCTGCGCCATAGTGGGGCACTCCTTTGGTGGGTGGGTTGCCTCTGCCTATGCACTGGCATATCCTGAGGCGGTGAGCAGTCTCATGCTGGCAGCCCCAGCAGGAATTCGGGATGATAGCTTTTGCGGGCGGTATGACCACTTACGCCCTTTACTCTGGGAAACCCCGGCGGTCGATTGGGTGCTGGATCTGGCACGTCCTGTGGCAGCGATGCTAGGGCAAACTCCTACCCTGAACACCATTACCGGCTTTCGTCAATCGCTGATGGCAAATCCGGCAGCCTGTTCCTTTCTACGCGATCGCATCCGTCCCGAAGATGCGATCGACACCGTTGAGAAAGAAATTCATCGCCTGCGAGTGCCAACCCTGGTGATTACAGGCGATCGCGATGACACCATTCCCCTCTGGCACTCAGAAACTTACGCTCAGGAAATTCCCAATGCCAGACTGGAAATCATTCCCAACGCCGATCATTCTCTGCCTCAAAACTATGCGTCTGAACTGGGATCGGTTATTTCGCCATTTCTTTACACCCATCTTCAACCGGATGCAGCAAATAAGTGATCTTGCTTATTTGTAGGATGGGGAAAGCCTGTGCTATAGCTACGCCAAAGCGAAGCGTAACCCATACGGGCTAAAAAACTGTCAATTTTTTCAAGCCGGTAATGAAAGTTCTCAGCATTAAAGTCAAGCCCAATTCTAAGCAACAGGTAATTCAGCAGGAAGACGATGGTAACTTCACAATCCGGCTCAAGTCACCCCCGGTGGATGGCAAAGCCAATCAAGAATTGATTTGCTTGCTGGCAAAGAAATTTAATGTGCCAAAGTCTTTCATCCGAATCAAATCCGGGGCATCTTCAACCAATAAGCTGGTTGAGATAGATGGTATATGAAAATCAATGCTTCCATGCTGCGGCAAGGATACCGGACAGACTATAAAACAGGTCTGTATGCTGAACCTTCTAGGGATGCTCACATAATCCATTTTGGCTACTACGTGGATGGACTGCCTCACGGTTGGACGCTTCACCTGGAACCCGGTCAGTGTAGGGGATGGGCAGAAAAAACCGAACGGAATGATATTCCAGATAATACCAGAAGCCTACATTTGCAATGAATGCATTTGCCTTTGCAATGAAATATTGATGGAGGAACAGTCCATGAATGAGGCGAGCGATCGCTAAAATGGAGTTTTGCCCGTTCACAATTGATCCATGCTGCCACGCGACGAGTTATTGAAGAATGTTGAAAACCGGGAAACGGTTGCACGGGTGATTGACCAGGCAGACCAGGCAATTAAAACCTGGGAAGTGGTGCAGACTGACTTTCTTTCGCCTCCCGAATACATGGAGGTGCAGCAAGCTTTTGGGCGGCTGACAGAAATTCACTTGGCAATGGGGGGTGGATACCCCCAGGCAGAACGGCAGCGGTTTGCGATCGCCCGCTCTGAACTCCCGCTTGATACCGACCAGGTCGAAGTGGCGATTGTGGAAATAGCCGGAAACTTTCTGTTCGACCTGGCAACTCACCGGGATTTTTTGGGCGCACTGTTGGGAACGGGGATTGTACGGGACAAAGTGGGTGACATCATTGTGCTGGGTGAACGGGGAGCGCAGGCGATCGTCGTTCCTGAGCTGGTGGAATTTCTGGAAATGAACCTGAAGCAGGTACGCTCTGTGCCTGTGAAAACTCAGCGGATTGAGCTAAGTGAACTTAAGGTGCGGGAGCCAAAGAAAAAGGAATTGACGACCGTAGAAGCTTCTTTAAGGTTGGACGCGATCGCTTCTGCGGGTTTTGGTATGTCCCGTAGCAAGATGGCTGAGATGATTTCGGGCGGTGATGTGCGGGTTAACTGGAAGGACATTACCAGTTCCAGTTACCAGGTGAAGTCAGGTGATCTGATCGCTATTCGTGGCAAAGGTCGAGTGGAAGTCGGTGAAATTGCAGTGACTAAAAAAGACCGCTATCGGGTGCAGTTGACTCGATTTGTTTAGAGGATCTACGTCAGGCTTAAGACCTCGGAGGTTGTGAAAACCTCCAAGGTCTGGGGCTATAGAAGAAGCCCGATTGCACTCATAGGTTTTGTCTGTAATCTTTACTGAAGCACAAGGTTAGACCTATCCAGGGAGGGGGAAGGCGAATAATGCTGGCGATCGCCGACATCTGCCTCATCCCAGAAGTATCAAACCGATTAGTAATCACTAGACTGATCCAGTAAAAAGTCTTAAAGCCTATCCAAAAACTTCGGAGTTTTTAGTTCTGGGCTTTGACAGCAGACTTTTTAGATAGGCTTTTAGCGCAATTCAATGTAGTCGATGCCACGATACCTCATGCTAACAATGGACTGGGGTATGAGAGCTTTTTTACGTGAACTCAGAGCTGTCGCGACACCTCGATACTGCCCGGTAACAGGGTTTTCAATAGTGTCGATCGCCATCGGAGCGTACTCATAACCGTTGCCGCGATATTTAAGTCTCATGGTTGTGTTCCTTAATGGGGGCTTACAGTATCTATCATGCAAGTATTTTTTCTCTTGCGACGTGATATAGATCCCCTTAAGGTTGTGAGCTTTGGCAAGTCCAGCTATGGATGGAAGCACCTGGATAGCGTGATATGGACAAGGCGGAGTCCGTGTTTTCAGTGTTTACCTGGGGTGACTGGCATCACGTATTTAGTTGGGCGATCGCTCCCGTAAACCCGCTCTGCAATTGCCCAGCCTTAACAGCCAATGACCTCTAATTTGGCTTGTTGCGCCCAGCAGCGAATATACAGATAGGTGGATGAGTAGCTATTTACCCATCCACCCCATAACTGGAGTGATTTCTAACTTCTACCAGCTTGTTCTAATACTCCGGCACCGAGGCATCCACTTCCTTGCTCCAGGCGGTGATCCCACCTTTGACATTGATTCCCTCAATCCCTGCCTTTTCCTTCAGAATGCCTAATGCCTTGGCAGAACGACCGCCCAATTTGCAATGGGCAATGAGCTTGTGACCGTTCAGCAGGTTCTTCACCTTTTCCACGCCAGAGCCATTTTCAATATCGGGCAATGGCACCAGCACAGCACCCGGAATCTTGGCAATATCCCACTCATGGGGGTTGCGGACATCAATCAGGACGTAGTCATCCGTACCGCTTTCAAGCAACTGCTTCAGTTCTTGCACCGTCATTTCCTGCATGTTGGCTTTCTCCTTTTCTTCAGCGGCTCTTGCCTGGGGAATGCCGCAAAACTCTTCGTAGTCGATCAATTTGTCGATCACGGGACGCACCGGATTCGGACGTAACTTCAATTCCCGGAAGGTCATATCCAGTGCGTTGTAGAGCAAGAGGCGACCACTGAGGGTTTTGCCTGCACCCAGAATAATTTTGACTGTCTCCGTTGCCTGAATCACACCGATCACACCGGGAAGAATTCCTAACACGCCGCCTTCGGCACAGGAGGGAACCAGTCCAGGTGGTGGGGGTTCGGGGTACAAATCGCGGTAGTTGGGACCCTCCTGGTAGTTGAAGACCGTTGCCTGTCCCTCAAACCGGAAGATGGAGCCATAGACATTGGGTTTGCCCAGCAGGACACAAGCATCATTTACCAGATAACGGGTTGGGAAGTTGTCTGTGCCATCCACTACCACGTCATAGTCTTTAAAAATTTCCAACGCATTCTCTGAACTGAGACGGGTTTCGTACAGGTCTACCTGGCAGTAGGGGTTGATCTCATGGATCCGATCCTTGGCAGATTCGATTTTGGGTTTACCGACCCAGGACGTGCCATGAATCACCTGACGCTGCAAGTTGGAACTATCCACCACATCGAAATCAACGATGCCGATGCGCCCGATGCCTGCGGCTGCCAGGTACAGCAAGAGCGGTGAACCCAAACCACCTGTCCCCACACAAAGGACGCTGGCAGCCTTCAGCCGCTTCTGTCCCTCCATGCCGACTTCGGGCAGGATCAGGTGGCGTGAGTAGCGTTCATAGTCGTCCTTTGTGAGCTGAATGTCGTCAAGATTGGGATTTAGCATAGAAGGTAGAAAAGAATGGAAAGTGAAGTTGTCGGTGTAGAGAAGTGCCTTCAGGGGCAGGAGCCAGTGGTGTTAAAGATTCAGGGTTAGCGACTCGCGTCGCATTCGGGCGCATTCCGTTCTATGAATCGCTTCCGGTTGAAACTGGTGCTCTTCATCCAGAACCCAGCTTTGAGCATCGGTGGCGTTGCCCTGGAGGACAGAGACAATCAGATAGGAGTATTGGGACCAGGCGAGGCGGCGATCGCACTCCGAAGGAACCGCCAGATGATCCGGATGGGAGTGGTAGATCCCAACAATTTCGAGATTGCGCTGACGGGCATCCTTCATTGCGGCTAACATTTCCTCTGGAGCAATCCAGTAGCGGTGGGCTTTACTGGCTGACAACTGACTGGCTGGCAATCCATCTGCAAGCTCCTCAGCCACATCCGCTGTCCAGCTATTTTCAGTGATCCAAATATCTGACACGACTCGCCCCTCCGCCGTTAAATTGCCAATTAGCAAACCACAGCACTCATGGGGGTAAGTGCGCTCGGCGTGGCTTTTGATGGCTTCTAGGTGATGAGCGGCAAGGGTAAGAGACACAGAGTTAGTTTTAAGCACGCATTAGTTTTAGGCACGCAAATCCCAGTCAAGTCTTTTATTGTAAAGCAGGATTCCTCCCGTAAGTGTAAACGACCGTTAAGTGTTCCTAATCATTGCAGGCTATGCAAGGGGAAACGGCTGTAAGTCAAGGGTGAAAGAGAAGGATGAAGTTTGGCAAAACTACTTAAGCTATCAGGCATTCCTTCGGATAGCCTGGATTTGAGGAGAGAAGGTAGGAGCCAGGGAATTAGCTTTTAACTTCTCAAGTGCATCTGACAGGACTTCAAGATGGCTAACTTTCGTAAAAGTACCCTACTGGTTGGGGCTGGAATCGCGCTTTTTGGGGCAACATCCGGGGTGACTTCCACCATTTTGCACTTTCACCCTTCGTTGTTGTCTGCATTCAAGCTATTTCCAGACTCTGTGCCCCCAACAATTTGCAAAACGATCGCCACCGATCCCAATCCTCCGCTTAATGTCCGTTCCAGTCCCGTATCTGCTCCAGATAATGTGATAAGCAAGTTAAGAAATGGAACCCGGTTAGAGGTGGTCGATGAAAATCAGGGATGGTTGCGGATTGTCAGCCCGGTTGAAGGTTGGGTGTACAAAGACTTAACCGTAACCAGTTGTATCCCAGTAACCGCCGCTCAGGAGGATTCGGACTCCCCCGATAGGGGAATCGAGATTTTGCAGGAAGCAAACGAGTTTTATCAGGCGGGCAATTTGAAGGCGGCGATCGCCTTGGCTCAAACAGTGCCTTCCGGCAGTTCTACTTACCCAGCAGCCCAAGGAGCGATCGGACAGTGGCAGCAGAACTGGAACACGGCTGAAGCTGAATTTAATGCTGCTCAAACAGCATTGAAAGAAAACCGCTGGCAGGATGTTGTGAGCAAGGTACGGAACTTTCCCGACAATCGCTACTGGCGTGCCAGGTTAGCCCCAGTGGTAGGGGAAGCGATCAAACGGCAGAATGCCAGTAAGCAAGGAAAGTGAGATTGAATAGCCGTATGTATTGGAACCAAGACTTCGACGTAAGTGCAGATCGACAGAGCAGATCGACAGAGCGATCGCCAAACGTCTCAGCCGAACCTCTCAGCTAAACGTTTCAGTCGAACGTCTCAGTTCATGCAAGCCCTGATTCACACTCAGACACAATGCGGTAAGGAAAAGTAGCAGTAACGAGTAGCCACTTCGTGTAAACTATCATCCTGAAAGAAGAGTTAATCGGGTAGTAGTCTTTCTTGCTGGAGTTTGCTGCAACGGATGTTAACTAAAACCAGTCAGGTCTTCTGGTTCCCAGGCAGCGAGGTGTTTAGATTACACCCAAGTTCGCTGATGCGAACAACCAAGTCACTGTATGAGCGCAGCCATGCGCTCCTGTTTTTGTAATTCCCCGATCTTTGTAATTCCTCCATCTACGAGATGGTTATTGCCTGCCAGTTTTCATTCTCTGGCAGAGTAGTTTTTTGACTGAAGGAGTCGCTGTCCAGATTTCCTTCAGGATTGGACTCGGTTGTCAATATTATTTTCTCTAAATCAGGACTCAATCCATGAAAAGACGTTTGTTTGCTAGCTTGTTACTGCTATCGTTTGGCTTTGTTGCCTGCACTCCAAACTCTAGTACCACCACTTCCACCTCATCTCCAACCACAGCGGCTAATAGCAACCCCAAAACGCTGAAGGTTGGAGCCATTCCCGATCAGGATCCAGAGAAGTTGCAGCGGCTTTACGACAAGGTAGCAAAGTATCTAGAAAAGGAACTGAAAGTTTCGGTGACTTATACCCCCGTGACTGATTATGCCGCAGCGGTTACGGCTTTCAGGGTCGGTGATTTAGACCTGGTCTGGTTTGGTGGACTGACCGGCGTACAGGCGCGGCTACAGGTTCCCGGTGCAGAGGCGATCGCCCAACGGGACATTGACGAATCCTTTCACAGTGTCTTCATTGCAAACAAAAGAAGTGGCATCAAACCCACTCTTAACGTCCAGAAAGGCTTGGCTGATCTGAGAGGGCATACCTTTACCTTTGGTAGCGAGTCTTCCACCTCAGGTCGCCTGATGCCCCAATTCTTCCTCCAGCAGGCAGGCGTCAAGCTTGAAGATTTCAAAGGCGAAGTCGGCTTTTCAAAATCCCACGACGCAACCCTTGAACTGGTACAAGCAGGCACTTACGATGTTGGAGCTATGAATGAGCAAGTGTGGGATAGCCGCCTGCAAGAAGGCAAAGCCGATGCCAGTAAAGTTGATCTGATCTGGCGCACCCCTCCCTATCATGACTATCACTGGGTGATTAATCCCAGTGTCAAACAGCGCTTTGGAGATGACTTTACCCAAAAAGTGCAGAATGCCTTTCTAAAACTGAATCCTAAAGACAAAGACCAGAAAGAAATCCTGGATCTTTTTGGAGCCGAAAAGTTTATCAAAACCCAAAACTCTAACTACGCTCAGATTGAGAAGATCGGTCGAGAGATTGGAAAGATTAAATAGGCGGTAGGGGGGCAGTTGAAAGTTTTGAGTTGAGAGTTTTGAGTTGAGAGATATTTACGTCTTCATTCTTCATTCTTTACTCTCAACTGCCTCATCCCCCCATCTCCCCATCCCATCCCCCTATGAGCCAACCTGGACCAATCTTTGAACTCAAACATGTTACCCAACAGTTCAGGCAGTTCCAGGCGCTGAGGGACATCAACCTGAAAATTTTCTCCGGGGAGCGTGTGGCGCTGGTTGGCTCTAGCGGAGCGGGAAAGAGTACTCTAATCCGGTTGCTGAACGGTACACTGCTGCCTACCCAGGGAGAGGTTTGGGCATTGGGGCAATGTCTCAATCAGCTAACATCCCGTCAACTGCGGCAGGTGCAGCGAGGAATTGGCACGGTCTATCAGCAATTTCATCTGGTTGATAATCTGCGCGTAATTCACAATGTCAATGCGGGACATTTGGGAAGGTGGTCTTTGCTAAAAGCCCTGCTGTCACTGCTCAAACCATTGGAAGTTGAAACAGCGGCAAGAGCTTTGACCCAGGTGGGCATTCCTGAAAAGCTTTACGATCGCACCGATCAGCTTTCCGGAGGGCAGCAGCAGCGCGTTGCCCTGGCGCGGGTGCTGGTTCAGGATCCCATGGTGATTTTGGCAGATGAACCGATTGCCAGCCTCGATCCTGAACGCAGCCGTGAAATTATGGATATCTTGCGATCGCTCACGGTTGAAACCTCGCGTACTCTGGTGGTGAGCTTACATGCCCTGGAGTTTGCCCGTTCCCACTGCCAGCGGATTGTTGGTTTGCGTCATGGGCAAATTGTGTTTGATGCCCCCACTGAGTTGGTGACTGAGGACATGCTGGAGGAACTGTATCGATTGGAGTAGTCAATGCAGTGGTTAGTTGGTATTAGAGGGGTTAGCGGCAGCCTTAGCGTAGCCATGCCTAAGGGATGTGCCCCAAAATAAAGTACCCGCTAGACAAGCTGCTCCACGATGGATTCCCGCCTGCGCGGGAATGACGTTGGGACTTTATTAATTTGCGACTCCCTAAGCGATGCCACTCATCCACTGGTGTAATCATCACACGCTGTTCTCTACGCTTCACGGCTCCCCCTCCGCCTCTCTGCTCCCTTCCTCCTTTTGAACCGGAGCTTGCCACCAGCGATCGCCTTGAACCAGAGTATGAACTTGCCACTGTAAATCGGTTTCGGGGTAGTCTACTCGATAGTGCCCACCCCGACTCTCAGTCCGAAACTGGGCGCTTTTCAAGATCAGATAGCCCACGTCTAGCAGATTACGGGTTTCTGCCCAGTTTCGGATCGTTGGTTCGATACTGGGAGACTGTAACTGAACCGATTGTCCGGGTTGGAGAGCGAGTAAAGCTTGACTAATCGAAAGCTTACAAAATTCACGCTGCCACTGTTGAATTTGAGCGATCGCCCCTGCCATAACGCCCCCCTCTCGGCAAATTCCGGCACTCTGCCAGACCAGGCGAGGAAGCTGATAGCGAAGATTAGCGATCGTGTTGATTTCATCCAGAGATGAGCAGTTGATGGGGGATTGGGCATGGGGTGTCCCTTCCCCATTTCCCCTCTCTTCCCCAGCCTTTCCAGGATCGAGGTCAGCAAACTGAGCACCAAACACAATACACTCAAGCAAGGAATTACTGGCAAGCCGATTTGCCCCATGAACCCCGGTGCTGGCAGTTTCACCAACGGCATAGAGACCTGTAATTGAAGTTTGATTCAGCAGATCGGTCATAATTCCGCCCATCCAATAGTGAGCGGCGGGTGCAACCGGAATTGGCTCTCGGAACACATCGACTCCCCATTGCTGGCAGACCTGGATGATGTTAGGAAAGCGATGCCGAATCGTTTCTACCGGAATTGGGCGCAGATCCAACCAGACATGGGCAGAACCGGGGTCTGCTTTAGTGTTCTGCAAGTAGCTAAAGATAGCGCGACTGACCACATCTCTAGGTGCCAGTTCTCCGGCAGGGTGGTAGTCAAAGGCAAACCGCCTGCCCTGTTCATCAACCAGGTGAGCACCTTCACCCCGGACAGCCTCGCTAATTAAAAAGCGGGGAGCACCCGGTTTAGTCAGGGCAGTGGGGTGGAACTGAACAAATTCGAGGTCTCGCAGAACAGCACCCGCCCGGTGGGCGATCGCCACACCATCCCCAGTACTCAACTCCGGATTAGTCGTTTGGGCAAATACCTGCCCGCCCCCTCCCGTTGCTAATACCACGACTCTGGCTCGAATCCAGAGAATTTGCCCTTGATAAAGCAGGCACACTCCCTGGCAACCTTGATTCTCTGCATCCATCCACAAATCCAGGGTGAATGCCTGGGAAATGACCTGGATGTTCTGATGACTTAAAACCTGGGCAGTTAAGGTGCTAATCACTGCCCGTCCAGTCGTGTCGGCAGCATGCAATACTCGTCGTCTTGAGTGAGCTGCTTCCAGGGTCAATGCCAGTTCTCCATCGTGGCGATCGAAGGCAACTCCCAATTTCACAAGGGAATAGATACAGTCCGATGCATTCTCAACCAAAAATTTGACTGGCTGGTAGTCACACAGCCCTGCCCCGGCTCGTAAAGTATCTTCTAAATGCAGTGCCGTCGAGTCTTCTGGCGCGATCACGGCTGCAACCCCGCCCTGTGCCCAATCACTTGCCGAAAGCAAGGGCGTGTCCTTGGTAATCAGCCCAATCTTTAGATGACTGGGAAAGCACAGAGAGGCATAAAGCCCCGCCGCCCCTGCGCCAATGATGAGTACATCAAACTGAGCGGGAAAGTCTGAAGCCGATAGCTGACCAGGGGATTGAGATTGCAACGGAGTCCTTATCAATACAAAAAATAAATCAAGAAAATAAAAATTGCTCTTTGACCATTACTGGGCAGAGAGCAATTGTCACACTAATCATTCAGCACAGTGAATCAACACAGGTGATATAGACAAGTGGATGAGCCGCCTATCCATATCAATCTACCCATCCACCCATCTACATCTCAACTGGATAGTTATTTCTGCTAGCTTACGCCAGGAGTCATTGACTGCAATCCATTAACGATAGATACCGTTATTGATTCGGTCGGCTCCCTCTACGAAAGCTTCTTCAACGTCAGTTACAGTGAAATTTTGCAGGTTAGCTTGCAGAATTTCCTTCTGACGCTCAGTTAAGCCAGAGATTTTAAGCACATCGTCAACTTTGCCATAAGGAGCATTTTTGACAATGATTCCTGCCAAGTTGGGATATAAGCCCTGATACTGTCTGAAAGCACGGACGTTGGCATTATTTAAGTCAACTTTTTGACCGTACTCAGAAGCAAGCTTTTCCCCTACCGCATCGCGAATGGCTTCAGCCATAAGCAGGTTGGGCGTAAAAGCCAACCCATTTAATTGAGCACCAGCAGGTAGGTTTGCAGCCAGCACGTTTTGAGACACTCCTAACCAACCAAGACAACCTATCAACATCCCCAGAATTGTTAACAGGCGAAAAACCCTTTTCATGAATGTATTCCTCCCGTCCTGTTGCACGGAATCAATATGTAGCATTTATTAGAGCCTATCATTAGCCAGGTACCATGACGCATTGTGGCATCCTGAGCTAAGAATAGTGGTTAGAAATCTTTACAGTTCGATACGAAAATAGGGGCGGAGAGGAGGGGGACGACTCACCCTTTCCCTTTTGACTGCAAAAAGATATCCAGGTCAGAAAATGAGCAGGCGTGGGCAACGGTAGGAATATCGTAGCCTTTGAGATGGACGGTATATTGTTTGAAAAGTTTGGAGGAGTCAGCTCCTAGCTCAAAGAGATGCTGATAAGTGGTTTCACCCACAGCAACCTCTAAGCCAATTTGCTTAGTGGAAGTCTCCAGGCGGAAGGCAGCGTTGACCGTATCACCAAGGGCTGTGTAATCGGGGCGATCGCCACTTCCCGTATTGCCGACCATTGCATTTCCTGTATTGATCCCAGCTCCAATTCGCAGAGGGAAAGGGAGCGGATAAAGGTTGTAAAGATCACTGGTCATTTTGTGCAGAGCACTCAGGGCACGAAAAATTTGCATCATCTCCTCATCACTGACCCCTTGGGGCGCACTGTGAATCCAGATTGCCATGACTGCATCGCCAATGTACTTATCGACCCAACTGCCATACGTTCGAATAATGTCTCCAGCATGGCGAAACCAGGTACCAATCACCTCTGAGAGCAGGTTTTCATCAAGCTGACGGGTCAGCACCGTAAAATCTCGAATGTCTACCACCAGCACAGAGATCAAACGGCGCACATGGAGCGTTGCCGTAGCGGTAAATTCTCTAGAATCACCACTGGATGTATCGGGTGCTTGACTGGTGTTAGGGCAGTGAAATTCTAGATCGGTCTGCCCAAAGGTCAGGTGATCGCCGTTATGCAAGGTAACTGGAATACTGACCCGACGACCATTGACAAAAGACCCATTGCGGCTCCCCAAGTCAATCAGGTAAAACTCCCCAGTTTCCATACATTGCAACATCGCGTGGTTACGCGAAATCCAGCGGTCAGGCAGAACAAAATTATTGTCTTCACTGCGTCCAATTGTCCAGCAGTTGCTGCCGGTCAAAGGCAACCGCCGGGTGCCAGACTCCGTTCTTAATAGCAAATGGGGGGTGGATTGCAAGGTCACCACAGACTTAAAACAAAAAAGCTTCTACCCTAATGATGCATCCTGACACACTTTCTTGAACGCTAGTGTAGACGCGAACAGAAAAATCACCTGAAAATATTAGAATTCCAGAGAATTTCAAGTCAACCAGGAGAGAATTGCAGGGATTGATCCAAATCTCATTTCTCAGGCAAGATTGGCTGCCACCCAAAACAAGCTGTCTACCAAGATTGTACTCAAGACTGCACCAGCAAAAGCCCACCAGCAGCCCTGACGGGAATAGAGTGGTAAAACACTAACTCCCAAAAGTAACAGTGCCAGCATCACTGCCCAACTGGTTCCCCACGGAGTCTGAACGAGGGCGATCGCACTCTGGAAAACAGGACGTACCTGCTCTCCATCTACCTGCATGAGCTTGCGCCAATACGGAATTAAATTAACCAGATAGAAGTAAAGATCGGTCACTGCCGTACCGAACAGAGATCCCAAATAGAAGAAGCTACCAATGCGATTTTGATTGCGAGCGATCGCTACAATTGCAAACGGAAGCCCAATCGCTTCAACCGGAATGTGCCAGTAGGGTTCCCACCGCAACCACCCCCAATAAATAGAGCCAGCCAGCCAGGTCCAGGTAAATCCTAAAACCAGATCTCCCAACCAGAGCGTCTTGATGTGGCGTAAAAGTTGGGAGCCAATCCACCATAGAACGGGAGTAAACGCCAGGCTGACCCAGGGCAAAAACCGAACTAAGGGTGCCTGGATGAAGACTGGCACCGAAACTAAAAATATAGAACTTAAAAAGATTAGCCAACGACTCGCCGCTTTAATTTTACTGATTGCCAGCAGGCTACGCATTTCTATCGAGTAAGGCGGGGCTTCAGAGGAGTATGGGGTAGAAGGGGATGGGTAGGAAACCAATGGATTGTTAATATTTTTTATTTAATTTACTTTAATTAACATAGCATAGATTTCCCTCTATCCCCCCCTGGGGTATAAACATCCTCTATCCCGCCTTGAGGCATAAACATGAAGAGTTGGTTGAGTCTTCCAAGTTTTGCTGGGTTTGTGGCAATCTGAACAGAATGAGTAGAAGCCAGGTGGGATGCAGGTGATTTTGGGGAAAAAGCTGAATGAGTGGATTTGAGTTGATCCCAGGCAATCTAATCGGTGATCTGGGCTGGAGTGGTATTCTCGGTTCTGGTTACAGTCTTCTAGCCCAGGAAGGGCAAATCTCTGATACCTCTAGCCCGGGCTTATGGCTAAGTGTCTTTCAGGCATT
This sequence comes from Kovacikia sp. CALU 1929, assembly GCF_056784235.1. NCBI lineage: Bacteria > Bacillati > Cyanobacteriota > Cyanophyceae > Leptolyngbyales > Leptolyngbyaceae > Kovacikia > Kovacikia sp. CALU 1929. Next base: position 17,048 of record NZ_JBXBCF010000079.1, on the reverse strand, counting down.
TGTCCTCGGTATTGTTCAAGGCATCACTGAGTTTTTCCCTATTAGCAGCACCGCCCACTTACTGGTGGTTACCAAAGCGTTTGGCTGGAAGCTGCTTGGGCAAAAGTACTTCGTTGATGCGATTCAGTTTGGAAGTGTGATCGCGGTACTGATTTACTTTTGGTCGGATCTGATTCAGATTGTCAATGGATCCCGGATTGCTTTTCGTGAAAAGGATTGGAACCGGGAAGAGTGGAAGATTGCGGTTGGGATTCTGGCAGGTACCCTGCCCGCTCTGACCGTTGGCTATCTGCTCCGGGATATGATTCCTGAAAGCACCTTGGTGATTGGTTTAGCATCGATTGGGATGGCAATGCTGCTAGGGTTAGCAGAGAAGGTAGGCACCCGTAAGCGCCAGTTTGATGACCTGAAAATCAAGGATGGCATTCTGGTTGGGCTAGGGCAGATGCTGGCGTTGGTTCCGGGTGCGTCTCGCTCTGGGTCAACGCTAACAACGGCGCTATTTCTTGGTTTGGAGCGGCAAACCGCTGCCCGGTTTTCGTTTTTGTTAGGATTGCCAACCCTAGCGATCGCAACGTTGTATCAGTCTCGCAAAGCGTTTGTTGACCTGGAAATGCTGATTCCATTAGTGGTTGGGATTATTTCAACCTTTATTTTTTCGTACCTGTCGATCGCCTGGCTAATTCGCTACCTGCAACGCCAGAATACGTGGATCTTCGTATGGTACCGATTGGCATTTGGCACGGCTTTAATTGTTTTAGCCATCCAAAAAGTTCTGGAATAGATTGCTCTCTGTTGTGATGCTGAGGGACTGATTGAACCGAGCAAACGTTCTAACGCGCCAGGGTTCCAATACTCAAAACCTGAGCAAAGCCATCAAATTGGAGCCTATATAGCCTACAGCCAGAGGAGTTTGTTGCTGTAGCTGTTCCAAAATCTGGTTCAGGTGTTTGGGAAAATTGGCATGGTAGAGGTTCCACAGCTTTTCTCGTAGCTGGGTGAGAATGCAGTCGCCAGTCAGATCGTCGGTGCCAGGTCGCAGCATCCAATGGGTTCTCAGCACTTTGAAACCAGTAACCTCCTGATTCTGAACCGCCTGAATAATTTCTTGGGCTGCCTGTTCAACCAAAGAATTGGTAACGACTTTCTTGATCAATGGCTGCAAGGTAAATGCAGGCTGATCACCCATGAAGTAGCGTTCTAACAGCGATCGCCGTTCCAGCGCCGCAAGTCCTTCCAGCAGTAACGTCGGATCGGGTGATATCAACAGGTGGGTTTGCAGGCGGCAAAATGTAATTGGCTCTTGCCAGATTGCCAGCCAGTAAAGAATTTCCTGTTCCAGGTCAGAAAGGGGGTTAAGGGATTCTTGGAGAATGCTGCGCAGGCGATCGCCCATCACCAGGGTATTTTGATTCAAAAACGCCGCCACATCGCCTCCAAATCCAGTTTGGATCAATGGCATCGCGACTCTCAACGCTAAGGGATTACCCCGGTAAAGCTGGCTCAAAGCTAACAGGCTCAATGGTTTACCCGTCAATCCTCCAGCTTTCAACAACTCCAGCGCATCTACTGGTCGCAATCCTTTTAAGCTGAGATGATGAACCGTCTGGAGATTCCACTCCGGTGCATTTGGCTTCTCACGGCTGGTGATTAAAACGCAGCTTTGATGGCGATCTCGGCTCAATTGTTGGAGGAAGCCACTATATTCTTTAGCATTTTGTCTGGTTAAGACCGTTTCCAGTCCATCCAAAACCAGCAGGCAGCGGCGTTTCTGCAAGTGATCAATGAGTTGATTGATACCCTGCTGGAGGGTTTCAATCACAGTACCGCTCAGGCTATACAGCACCCTGTCTAACAGATCTACTAGCGAGGGAACATTGTGAAGCGATTTCCAAATCAAGCATTCAAAATGGGATTGAATTTGATCAGCCAAAGCCAGAGCCACGGCGGTTTTACCCATGCCAGCCAATCCACAAATTGCCACTAGCTTGCAGCGATCGCTGACAATCCGTTGCTTTAGCTGGTGCAATTCCTGACTGCGACCGTAGAAGTATTCCAGATCGGGCGCTTCGTTCCAATCAATCCAGGGAGTGGAGACATCCGATAAATCAGCATGGGTAGCGACCGCCTCCCACTCTGTAATCCCAACAACATTACAAATTGCAATAAAAATCTCTCGTTGGATGCGATCGCCCTGCCAGAAGCGGCGTAAGGTAGCTCTGGAAGTATGAGCATCCTGCCACCAACGGGCGGTGCTGGTCTTTGTCCAGCCCCGTCGCTGTCGTGCCTGGTCTACCAGTGCCAACCCAACCGCAGAAGCCCTCAGTGAGTTTCCCATGCGCGTGTTGTTTTATCCAGTTGGTTCCCATTCTGGCTTAAAGCCTAGCCGAAAACGAACAACTCCCAATCACGAACTCCTGAGTTTTTACCTCCCCTAAACCTGCAAGACCTTGGCAGGCTGTGTTACCCTAGCAGTACCTATGTCAAGGTAAAATGTTGAGTTCACTTAAGAGGAAACGATTATCGCAGCCCAGCAACAACTGATAAACCGTCAAATAAAGTCCCCTCAGGTCTTTTTGATTGACCATGAAAATAACAATCGTGGCTTGATTAGTACCCGTGAAGCCTTAGAGTTGGCTGAGAGCATGGAGCTTGACCTGGTAGTGGTTTCTCCTGGCAAAGACGCTCCAGTGGCTAAAATTTTAAACTATGGCAAACTTCAGTACCAGCAGAAAAAACGACAAAGCCAAAGCGCCCGCCCCACAGTCAAGGAAGTCAGGCTCCGTCCTAACATTGGTGAGTCGGATTACCAGCTAAATATTAATAAAGCGACTCAGTGGTTGGCAAAGGGCGACTCAGTGAAATTTTTAATTCGCTTGCGGGGGCGGGAAAATCAGTTCCGCGATCGCGCTGGAGTAATGTTAGAACGGATTGCTAGCGATTTAAGTGAGGCTGGTAAAGTACAGTCCATTGATAAACGCGCATTGATTGTGCAAATTACTCCTGCTTAGGTAAATACCAAAGCCCAGTCCTAAACCCAGGCAGTTTTTGAAAGGGCCTTTAAATAAACATTGAACGCTGATTTAGAGATGAACTGGGTGGGGATAGCAATCCCCACTTTTTTTATTTCTCTTTTTTATTTCTAAAATCATAACTGCGGGTGGATGAGTGGAAGGGTGTGCATGGGCTTATGCAAGGCGAAACGGCTTTATTATATTGACCAAGAAAAATTTCAGCCTCTAGCAATCTTTGGTTCAGTCCAGAGAGCTAAATTTTCCTATAGATACCGTGATCTCATAGGATTCAGTGAAAGCATGGTTCAGGACGATGGCTTGCAAAACCTGATTTTTGTTGAGCAAGCATTGACTTTTTGGTAGCTAAGGTTGCTGATAAGGTTTGGGGAAGCAGTTGGAGGCTGGAAGGGAGAGACACCTATGTCAATGGGGATTAATTTTGGACGGGAAATTTGTGGCAACCTGAATCAAGCAGAAATGCGGGAATGGCTGGTTACCAATGGAATCGGAGGCTATGCATCGGGCACGGTCGCCGGACTATTGACCCGACGCTATCACGGACTGCTGGTTGCAGCCTTGAAACCGCCCTTGGGTCGCACTCTCATGCTGGCAAAGCTGGATGATACGGTGCTGTATGGCGATCGCTTTTATCCTTTGCATACCAATCGCTGGGCAGATGGCACCGTGGGTCCTCACGGTTATCGCCATATCGAGCGTTTTACCCTGGAAGGAACCATTCCCACCTGGCGCTATGCCTGTGCCGATGCCTTGCTAGAAAAGCGGGTATGGATGCAACCAGGAACTAACACCACCTACGTTCATTACCAGCTATTGCGGGCAACTCAGCCACTCACGCTGACCCTAAAAGCAATGGTCAACTATCGGGACTATCACAGTAGCACCCAGGGAAACGGCTGGCGGATGACTATTTTGCCTACGGATCAAGGGGTAAATGTTTCTGCCTTTCCCGATGCAGTGCCCCTACGGCTGATGAGTAATTGTGCCGAAGTCACTCCCTCCCACGACTGGTACTACGACTATGATCTGGTAGCCGAATTTAGCCGCGGGCTAGATCACCACGATGACCACCTGCATGCCGCAACTTTTCAAGCCACACTGCAACCGGGGGCAACGCTGACCCTGGTTGCCAGCACTGAACAGCGTCCAGAATTGCAGGGAGAAGCGGCTCTCAAAGTTCGGCGTAGCTACGAGCAGAAATTGCTAGGAATCTGGAAGAGTAGCCGCCCGATTGATGCCAAGGAAATCCCTGCGTTTGCCAATCGTCTGGTGCTGGCTGGCGACCAGTTCATTGTCAGTCGCTCGTCCCTGGATGAACCCAGTGGAAAGACGATTATTGCAGGCTATCCCTGGTTTAGCGATTGGGGACGGGACACCATGATCAGCTTGCCAGGGTTGACACTGGCAACGGGTCGTCCCGAAATAGCCCGCTCCATCTTAAGAACCTTTGCCCGCCATGTTGACCAGGGGATGATTCCCAATCGCTTTCCAGATGCGGGGGAAGTGCCTGAATACAACACGGTTGATGCAACCCTCTGGTACTTTGAAGCGGTGCGGGCTTACTATGGTGTGACTGAAGACGATGATCTGGTGCAGGAACTTTTTCCGGCTCTGGCAGATATTATTGACTGGCACTGCCGGGGAACTCGCTACAACATTCATCTCGATCCAGCCGATGGGTTGCTCTATGCCGGAGAGCAAGGTGTGCAGCTAACCTGGATGGATGCCAAGGTGGGAGAGTGGGTGGTCACTCCCAGGGTTGGTAAGCCGGTAGAGGTCAATGCCCTCTGGTATAACGCTTTGCGAACAATGGGGAAGCTGGCGCGGCGGGTGGGCAAACCCCATCAGGAGTATGATGCGATCGCAGATCGCGCCCATGCCCGCTTTACGCGCTTCTGGAACCCCAGTTTGGGATACTGCTACGACGTTCTGGATGGACCAGGGGGAGATGATGCCTCCCTGCGCCCGAATCAGATTTTTGCCGTGTCTTTGCCAGAGAGTCCGTTAAATGCCACTCAACAGAAAGGAGTCGTTGATATCTGCGGTCAAGCCTTACTGACTTCTCATGGACTGAGATCGCTTGCCCCTGAGGATCCCCATTACCAGGGACATTATGGCGGTGACCAGCAGGCGCGAGATGGTGCTTACCATCAAGGTACGGTTTGGGGGTGGTTAATTGGTCCGTTTGTTCTGGCTCATTTGCGAGTGTATAACAATTCCGCCCAGGCACGGGCATTTTTAGAACCCATGGAAAACCACCTCTATGCCCACGGGATAGGGAATTTGAGCGAGATTTTTGATGGCGATCCTCCAATGACACCCAATGGCTGCATCGCCCAGGCATGGACAGTGGCAGAAGTGTTGCGTGCCTGGTTAGCGACTGAACACTCGTAGAAGAGAGGGGTGAGGAGTGTTTGCCTTTGGCGTTCCCGCAGGGTGGGGTGAGGAGTCATTGGTCACTTTCAACTCTCAACTTTCAACTTTCATCCTTCTTTAAAGCCTGACTCCCTTTAAACTGCTACGCGGATCAGAACTCCGAATCGAACGCAGTTTTTCGTAGTACTCGCGTTCAGTTGGTGTCAGGTCTTTCGGGGGAGTAATGACAACACGGACAATCTGGTCGGTGCGATCGCCCTTGGGAGTCCGCCAGCCCTTACCCCGCAGCCGTAAGGATTGCCCAGAGCGAATGCCAGCGGGTACATTCATGGTTACAGAACCATCGGGGGTAGGCACTTCTACCTGCGCCCCTAAAACCGCTTCCTCTGGCGAGATGGGTACTTCACAGAGCAGGTTGTCCCCATCAAACTGGAAAAAGGGGTGGGCAGTCACGTCTACTGTGAGATACAGATCGCCCCGTTGAGTGGTGTAATAGGGGCTGTGCTGACCTTTACCCTTAACCCGGATGCGGCTACCGGGTTTTGCACCCGGAGGAATTCGCACTTCAAACTCTTCTCGTCCTAGGACTAAACGCTTCTGAACGCCGTGAAACGCTTCTGAAAGGTTGAGCGTAATGGTTGCTTCGGTATCCAACCCAGTGCCCGTGCCGGTGTCAAACCCAGTCGAGTAACCATCAAACCCCGTAGGTCCCCGGGAGGTGCGGTATCCTGTCTGAGTTCCGCTACGTCCGCCAAACCCAGAACTGCCTGTGCCCATGCGTCCGAGCAGCTCGTTGATAAACTCTTCAAAGCTGCCGTATTGCCCAAACTCAAAGTTGTCGAAGTCTACGTTGGTAAAGGGCGATCGCCCGCCAGCTCCTGAGCCATAGGTTTCAGCCTGTTTCCAGTACTGACCAAAGCGGTCATACTTTTGCCGTTTATCCTGGTCTGACAACACTTCGTAGGCTTCGTTGACTTCTTTAAATCGGGCTTCAGCCACTTTATCCCCAGGGTTCATATCTGGGTGATACTTACGCGCCAGCTTGCGATACGCCTTTTTGATATCGTCGGCGCTAGCGGTTTTATTGATGCCCAGAATTGCGTAGTAGTCTTTGAAGTCAGTTGAAGCCATTCACGTCTCCTCTAAGGACTTCGTCTTCATCTTTATCTATAGCAGGGGTCAGGTGCCAGGTGTCAGGGGTCAGGGGGAAAGACCGTGGCACAAGGCTTGGTGCTTGCTAATGGGTCCTAATCCTGACATCTACCGCTATATCCGCATATATTTACCGTTTTGCTTTACAAGTTTGGATGTGTTTCTATGATGCCCCAGATAGGAGGCTATCTGCTTGCCCAGAACAACACCTTAGGAAAACAGGGTAGGAGAATCCTTTGCAGGAAACCCTACCCAATTTAAACTACACGTCGTCAGCGAACTAGCCGAACTCTCCTGATCTGCTAACCATTACCCACGTTGCCACCATTCAGGCTGACTTTGACCACTTTGTTCTTCTCTTCCTCCGCTTTCGGCAGGGTTAGATGAAGAATTCCATCTTCATAGTTGGCTTTGACTTCGGTGTTTTGGACGCGGGAGGGTAAAGGAATAACGCGCTGGAATTTGCCATAGAAGAACTCAGAGCGGAAAATGCCCTTTTCTTCTGTCTTCGTTTCTGATTTGCGCTCACCGCTAATTGACACTGAGTCAACCGCCACCTGAACATCCAGATCTTTAGTATCGATACCCGGTAATTCAACTTTGAGTTCAACGGCTTCTGGTGTTTCATGCATTTCAACCACTGGCATGAAACGTTCACCGTTACGGGGGCTGACTGGGGTCAAGGTGTCAAATAAGCGGTTCATTTCCCGTTGTAGACTGTCTATTTCCCGCAGTGGTTCCCAACGAATCAGTGACATAGATCTCGCCTCCTTGTAAGCATTGTTATGTGACTGTTAACAAGAAACGATTGAACCAATCCATTGAAGGGAAGGATTTGCTGTTTACCTCAGAAGGTTTTCTCCTGGTGTTCAATGGTTTCTTGTCTCTGATATCAGGCTATCAAGAATAATCAGCGTGATAGGTTCGGTCTTTGCTCTAGAACCTGGTCGCATTACCGTACTGAAAGAATCACTCTGCTGTCAAAGGCAACAGAGCCAGAATTTCTTCGGCAGCCCGATCGCAAACCCCTACCGTTCCTACCGCCTGCTGCATTTCCTGGTAGTCTTCTAACATCTTCTGGCGACGCTCCAGGTTGAGCAACAAATCCAGGGATTCCTGGGCGATCGCATCGGGGGTTGCCTGAAACTGAAGAAACTCTCTAACAATCGGTTTCATGCTCACCAGGTTGGGGGGTGAAACAAAGGGGGCTGAAAATTTGAGCAGGCGATGGGCAATCCAGCCGGTTAAGGGATTGAGTTTGTAAAGGACGACCTGGGGCACATTGAGTAGAGCAATTTCCAAATTGACCGTACCCGATTTCGTAATTGCCAGATCGGCAGCGGCGATCGCCTGAAGGGCAACAGAGGGGTTGCTCTCGGCCCCAGCCTTCTGTAAGGGAGAGTCTCCCAGTAGGGTGGCACGTAATCCATAGCGTTGAATGGCTGCCTCAATCTGGGAACGATACTTCTCCAATGCCAGGGGAACCCAAAAATGAACATTCGGCAACCGGGTTTGAATTTGCTGAGCAGCTTCAAATATCACCGGCATCAAATACTTGAGTTCCTGCTGGCGCGAAGCGGGGAACAGGACAATAGCGGTTTGTTCTGGCGGAATACCGAGGGTAGCACGGGCGGTTTCACGGGTGGGAGCCGTTTCCATACGGTCTACCAGCGGATGCCCGACCCAGGTGACCTTTCCCCCTTTACGACGGTAATAATTGGCTTCTTCAGGAAAAATCGCCAGGATCAGATCGGTGGCATTGACAATCCGATCAGTATTGTAGGAACCCACTGACCATACCCACTCCTGAGGTGCAATATAGTAAGCGATGGGCACCTGGGGCAGATGCCTGGAGAGATAGTTACAGAAGGCAATGTTGGGTGCCATGTAGTCAATCAGCACCACCAGATTGGGCGGCTGTTTTTGGAGATACTGCTTGATTTGGCGCTGAATTTTTAATGTGGGCAGCATGTAGGGAAGCGACTCAAAAATACCCATTGAGCCGATCGCGCTGGTTTGTGCCAGCAGGGTTGCGCCCGCCGCCGCCATGCGATCGCCCCCCAACGCCAGAATTTCTAACTCTAGCCCTCTTGCCTGCGCTTTCCGTTTCAGCGCTTCAATTAGAAGCGAACCCTGGAGGTCGCCGGAAACTTCGCCAGTGCTGATGAAAATACGGGTGGGGGATATCGGGTCGGGGGGGTGGTTCATCCAGCCTTTCAGCAACACGTTCAATCCTCTTCACCCAACGTTCCCACTCGCCTGCCTGGGATCAGTCCCCGCCGCCCCGGTTGCTGGGATGCCTGCAAGAATTGGTAAAGGTGCTGCAAGTGTTCAGTGTCCAGTAAGCCCTGAAGTTGCTCCAAGGCTTCGCTCAGAGGCAACCCGGAACGGTAGAGAATTCGGAATGCTTTTTTGAGGGAGCGGAGGGTCTGTCCCTGTTCTGCCTCACCGAAACCTGACCGTTTTAGCCCCACCAGATTGAGCGATCGCACCCGTGCTGGGTTGCCTTCTACCAGCATAAAGGGAGGAACATCCCGGTTGATGCGGGTCATGCCACCCACCATTGAATGCCGCCCAATGTGAACAAATTGATGCACTCCTAGAACCCCACTAATGCGGGCTTTTGACTCCACAATGACATGTCCAGACAAAGCAACCGAGTTGGCAATAATCACCTGGTCTTCAATCACACAGTTATGTCCAACATGGCTGTATGCCATCAACAGATTCCCATTACCCAGGGCAGTCACCTCTCCTGTAAAAGTAGGTCGGTTGATGGTGACATATTCCCGAATGCAGTTATCATCCCCAATTCTGACTAAACTTTCAGAGCCATCGTATTTCAGGTCTTGAGGCTCCAGCCCGATCGCAGCCCCCGGAAAAATTTGATTGCGTGCGCCAATTTCTGTCCAACCATCAAGAACCACATGGGGTCCAATCGTTGTCCCTGGACCCACCTTGACTCTGGCACCAATGACGGCGTATGCACCCACCTGTACGGTTGGATGCAGTTCTGCATCGGAATGAATTACTGCCGTTGGATGAATCAAAGTTGTCATAGGAATGGTGAACGAAGAATGATGAGCTGCGGAAACTCAGCCTAATCTACCAGAGAAAACATCAGTTCGCCTTCCGCAGCCAATTGCCCGTCAACTTCGGCACGACCTTGCATCTTGCCAAAGCGACGCTTTTTAACCCACAACAGTTCTACCGTCATCACCAACTGATCACCCGGCACCACTGGACGACGAAACCGCACTTTATCAATCCCAGCGAACATGAACAGTCCTTCCTGAACATCTGTCATTTGAGTTAGGACAATGCCGCCCACCTGCGCCATTGCTTCAACAATAAGCACACCGGGCATAATTGGACGACCAGGAAAATGTCCCTGAAAATGAGGCTCGTTGAACGTGACATTTTTAATGCCAACCGCGCGTTCACCAGGAACGTATTCAATAATCCGGTCAACCAGAGAAAAGGGATAACGGTGAGGCAGAAGTTTATGGATTTCCTCAATCGGAAGAATGATCTTAGATGCTGCCTGAGCATGGTCTGCCTTGAAATCTCCCGCCTCTCCAGACTTGGGGGTTTCCATATAACTGGGGGCTGCACCGGGAGTATTGGCATCAGTAAGAATCGACATGGGCTGGGGTTTTTACTAAGTGGTTGAACAGGTCGGGAATGGGTTGTCAGTGCCAAGAATCATGGGTAGCTAACCACTAACCGCTAATCAGGGTTTGAGCCAGCGATCGCGCCAGTTGGGTATGTAAATGGTGGCTGGCTTTATACGCCAAAAAGTGAGCTGTGGGAAAATATCCCAATAAACTTAAGTCTCCCACTAAGTCTAAAAGTTTATGACGTACTGGCTCATTTGCAAATCTCAACGGCGGGTTGAGCCAGCCGTCCGCTCCACAAACCAGGGCATTGTCGAGGCTGCCACCTTTAATTAATCCCTGGCTCCGCAAATACTCAATCTGGTGGAGCAAGCCAAAGGTACGGGCTGGGGCGATCTCTTCAATAAATGGGGTATCCATTGACCAGCTATGCCACTGATTCCCAATCGCAGGCAGGTCGAAGTCAATTCCATAGGTGAAGCCGGTTTCACTGGCGGGAAGAGCCGCTACAAAGGCATCTCCTTCCCGAATCCAGACAGGTTCTTGAATCAACCCGGTGGGGCGTGGTTGGGGTTGGGGGTTAAGTCCCACTTGGGCGATCGCCGCTGCCCACTCTACCGCAGAACCATCTAGCAGAGGCACCTCTGGTCCATTCAGTTCAATCCGGGCATTGTCTACACCCATCGCTGCCAGGGCTGCCAGCAAATGTTCCACAGTCCGAACGGTCGCCTCTCCCTGAGCCAATTCCGTCGAAAGGGCAGTTTGGCTGACTGCCTTCACCGTCGCCGAAATTTCTGGCGCATGGGGTAAATCGACCCGCACGAAGTAACGCCCCTGCCCAGGGGAGGCGGGGAAAACCGTCACTTGCACAGGCAAACCTGTATGTAGCCCTACGCCTGAGCAAGTAAACTCCCTTGCCAGAGTGTGTTGAAAAGATGCCTGCTCAAGCTCGATCGGATGATGGTGAATAGTCGATGAATGATGGCTGACTTCTACCTCCATTAGAAGCGCTCCCCAATGCCAAAGTGGAACCGAGTATCGCCCTCGTTATTGATAGCGAAGTCGATCCGAATCGGTCCCAGCGGCGACTGAACCCGAACCCCGGCACCAACGCCCAGCCCACTCCCTGGCTTATTCCGAACCCCACCAGGATCGCCCAGCACACTGCTCTGACTACCAAAGTCAGTTGCCGCATCGACAAACAAGGCACCAGAAATAATTGCAAAAATCGGGAAGCGATACTCGACAGTTGCCTGGAGGTAAGAGCGGGCGGCTGCCAGATCACCCTCATCATATCCCCGGACTGAGTTGGAACCGCCCAAAGCGAAGGCTTCATAGGGAGGTAGATCACCAATCACCGTCCCAGCTTGAACATTGAAGGCCAAGGTTTGGGGGCATTGGGCTGCGGTTGGATTCTGCTCACGGCAACCCGGGGTAAACCGGATAAACTGAGTCGGAATGTAGTAGCTGTACCCCGCCCGTACCCGATTACCGAATACATTACCTAGACCAAAGGGCAACCACTGCTCCGTGCCTGCACGGAGTAGAGAACCGCGCGTGGGACGTAAAGGATCGTCCCGTAGATCGCGCACAACCCCAAATTGAATACTGAACAGGTCATCCTTACCTTGTCCACTAAAGCTAAGCGGATCTCCCAGTTCATCAACAGGACTGGTATCACCCTCAGAGTTAGTGATTTGCACCCGTTGATACTGAAGCCCCAAGGAAGCTGCCCATTCTGCCCGCTCATAGGGATTGCCATTCAATGGACGAGAGAACGTAACACCACCACCAGTCCTTACGACACGAGGGCGATCGCGGTCTCCATCGTTATCAGGCGGTAATCTCACTTCCGGATCGCCACCATCAAAGATCAAAGAAATCGTGCGCCGCCGGAATAGGTTGACGGTATAAGAAGTCCGGAAGGGGTCCCCCCCAATCCAGGGGTCTGTAAAGCTTAGATCAAACAGCAGCGCATTCCGGGTCCCAATCTGGACTTCGGCACCCAGCCTTTGGTTGTTGCCGCCAAAGTTTTGCTGCTGGAAGCTGACTGTTCCAAACAGTCCACTGGCGGAGCTGATACCCGCACCCGCCGCGATCGAGCCTGTATTCTTCTCAGCCACATTGGCTACCACCACCACTCGACGGGGATCCTGCCCTGGCTGGAGCGACAGCTTCACATCTTCAAAGATGCCTAGCCCAAAGACCCGTTGCAGATCTCTCTCAACCTGGGCACGATTAAACACATCCCCTGATTTCGTTTGAAACTCACGGGTGATGATAAATTCTCGCGTCCTGCCACGAATGGGTTTACCCTCCGCATCCTGGGCATCCCCTTCTTTATTGACAAACCGAACCTGGATGTCCTCAACCACCCCCTCAGCCACTTCCAGCGTGACAACCCCATCGGGAGAAACGCGAGGCGCATCCACAACCTGTGCCAGGACATACCCACTGTCCTGATACCATTTGTTGACTTGCTTGATGCCTTCCTGCAACCGCACCAAATTCAGCACACTGCCGTACTGATCCTTAAAAGCATCTTCAACCACGGTGTCGGGTAAAACAGTGGTTCCTTCTACTTGCACTTTCTCAAGTACCGGGTTCAACGTCACTTCAAAGGTGACTCGCACCCCTAAAGGAGTATCTTCTGGCACTGCCCGCACATTTGAGAAATAGCCCGTGGCAAAGATAGCATTAATATCTTCCTGAAGCTGAGAGCGCGTTGTAGTGAGACCAGGCTGAGTCCGGATGACCTTGTAAACTTCATCCTGAATCTGAATCTGCTCCTCTACCCCCCTCACGTCAACCTCCGCCACCAGAACCCTCGGTTCTGGCTCTGGTTCCTGGGTCTCTTCAGGAGGGATGGTGGGAACTGGTTGATCTGGAGTAGGAACGGGGGTTTCAGCCGGTGCAGGTTCTGTAGTCGGAGCGGGTTCACCCTCTTGCACCTCTGGTGGAAGGGTCAGAGTCGGAGAGGGTGAGGACGGCTGCTGAGGAGTGAGTTGAAGTTGGTCAGGAGTTGCCTGAAGCGGAGTCCCTGCATCCCCTGGGAGAAGTGGTTGGGGGGTACCTGGACCCTGTGCCTGAAGGGTTTGTACCTGAAGCAATTGACTGGGAGAAAGCCCTTTACTATCAGTGCGCCTACCATCAGTGCGAATCACGGGCTTTACTTCTGGCAAAGCCGTGCCACCTGGCAGGACAGGAGCACCGGCACCAACATCAATTGGCTTACGTGTAGGGGGTCCTCCTGTCGTCAAAGGATAGGAGTGAGTGGACTCCTGACCGGATGAGGAGAGGCTTGCGGTCTGCCCTTTGGCAGAATTGGATAAACCGAGAGTTGCTGCGGTGGCAAGGAAAGCCACCAAAACCGGAGAAAAACGCATCTTGTTCACACTGGTTGGCACGTCCACACACCAAGTCCTGCTCAAGGCAGGTTCCACAAAACAGTATCAGGCAAAAATGTAACTTGATGTAAACCCTGAAATTTTACCTCATAGATGGGTACCAATACTTAAAGCCTGTCCGAAAAATGGTTTAGGGGACTTAACCCTTTAAGCCATCGGCAAACCGAAGAGATTTTCCCATAGATTTTTAACCTGAACCAGCCAAAATCCTGTCTCTTAGGAATGAGAATTAAATACCACTGGCTTTTGTAGGATGGGTTGAGTTTACGAAACCCAACATCTACGGGAGCGTTGGATTACCCTGCGGGAAGCAAGCTATAGCGTTTTTGAATCCAGTGAGGTACATGGATAGCCGTACAAAGCTTGAGTCAAACAGATGAGATGTACCTCACCCAGAAAGGAAACGCTATATATGCTATTGCTACGCAACGCTAACGCGACCAACCGTTAAGTTAATTGATCCACGAGTCTTAGTGAGGATTTTGACTAAGAATGGACTGGGTTCTAAATAGTTCCCGGCTTCCAGTCCCTCCTTCAAATCCCAAATTTAAAAGCATCATCCGTTAGAACCCAAAACCCTTTGCAAGACTTGCTTGTAAGCGGATTCTACCTCGCCCAAATCATGGCGAAATCGATCCTTGTCCATTACCCGTTTGGCTGGGTCGGTTTCTGCCTGGTTCCACAGCCGACAGGTATCTGGGCTAATTTCGTCTGCCAGAATCAACTGTCCCTGACGATTCAGTCCAAATTCCAATTTGAAGTCCACCAGGGTAATGCCGCAGTCTTGAAAGAAAGCACTCAAAATCCGATTAATCTGCAATGCCAGCGATCGCAGTTGGTCAACCTGCTCCGGTGTTACCAGTTCCAGTAAAAACAGGCGATCGCGGGTCAGGAGCGGGTCACCCAGGGCATCGTTTTTGTAGTAGAACTCTACCAGTGGTTCGGGCAGCACTTTCCCAACAGGTAAGCCGGTTTCCCGACAAAGGCTCCCCGCTGCCATATTTCTCACCACCACTTCTAAGGGGATGATGGTGACTGCTTGGACGTGCATTTCCTGGTCGCTGACCTGGCGGATAAAGTGGGTTGGAACGCCTGCCGTTTCCAGTCTTTGTAGTAGATGACTGGTAATGGCACAGTTAATCGCTCCTTTGCCCTGGATGCTACCCCGTTTTTGGGCATTGAAGGCAGTTGCATCATCCTTGAAATAGGTCAGTAAGACATCGGGATCATCCGTTGTGTAGAGGATTTTCGCCTTGCCTTCGTAAAGCTTATGACGAACACTCATGAAGAAATTGTGATGGACGTGGATTGCCGCAAGTATTTAAGAAGATTGGAAGGAGGGTTTGGCACCGCTACCGCATCTTCTTAAGGAATTTTAATTGTAACGCCTGCTGAAAGCTTCCTACCAAAAGCCTCATCCAAGCAAGTCTTAACTGGGATGCACCTGTCTTACAGCAGTTTTTAGACGAGTGCCACACAATGAATGCTGTTATATGTAAGGCACAACCAACGTTCTGTGTGGCATACACAAATGAAAATTGCTGTAACTTTGCGATCGCCTGAGTCCCTGACTATAATTTCTGGATGAAACTTCCGTATTTGACGACTGCTCTTTCGACTGGCGCGTTGCTGGTGAGTGGCTGCTCTCTGGTTGAACAGCCCATTGCTGCGATTTCAACCCCGGACATAACGCCTTCCCCAGCGATGTCACCATCGGATAATTATGCTGCTGCCCTCAACCTTGCCTGGGAAGCAGCGGTGGTAGTGCAAAAACCACCCCACCCTGCTCAGATCTGGCAGGAAGCCAGGGTGAAATGGCGGCAGGCAATCCGGCTGCTAGAAACGATTCCACCGGATAGTGATATTTTTGTCAAATCAAAGGAAAGATTAACTATCTACCGTAAAAACTATGCGGCAATTGATCACCGCCTTATCAATGAACAAAAAGCGGCTGAACATTTGAAACAGGCACATATGCTGGCATGGCAGGCAGCCGTTACCGTGCAAAACCCACCCCATCCCCTCAAAGTCTGGCAACGTGCCAGCCTCAAGTGGCAGGAGGCGATCGCCCTCATGGAGCAGATCCCAAAAAACACGTCTGCCTACACCATCAGCCAGAGAAAATTACCCATTTATCGCAAAAACTACCGTGCTATTAACCAGCGGATAGCTACCGAAAAGCTGGCACTCCAGACCCTCAAGCAGTTTTCCAATCTGACCAACCAACTTAATGAGATTTCCAACAAAGCGTTGCCTGATGCAAACCAGGTGGGCATTGGCTATTCAGAATACACTCGTCAGGTGCAGCAGCTAGAAATTGCCCTGGCACGATTTGCCAATCAGCCAGGGGCAGAAAAACATCCAGCTTACGGGCTGTTTAAGTCAGCGATCGCCGACTTCAAGGTTGTCACGCGCATTTGGCAGGCATACCTCGACTACAAAGAGGACAATGCCCAGTGGCTCTATGGTGATGCATTTAATCATCTCGTTCCCCTCCCCCCCTCCGAAGTCAACGCCTTGGTGAAGAAATACGGCATCGAACCCTACTCAGGCAACACGAAGGTTTCCCTCCGCTTTGCTGCCTGGACAATTTGGGGACAGGTAGGGCGGCGAATTCGGAAGGTGGAGTGAGGGGAGTTGTTGGTTGTTAGTTGTTGGTTGTTAGTTGTTGGTCGTTAGCTTTTAGCTTCAAAGCCCCAGTTGAGTAGCCGCTCCGTCTCTCGTGCACTGCACAATGTCAACGGCATGACCTTACCCAAAAAATTTCCTTTTTCGCTTGACTTTCAAGACAATCGCTACGAGGCGGGCGATCGCACTACGCGAGAGATGGCGATCTCGATGTTAGGCGATGTTTCGCCAACAATATTCTCGCTTCAATTACTCCTGTATGGAGAACTGTCCTGTCGAATGCAATACTTCCATTTCAAGTGGTTGAGTTCAAACAAACTGAATTAATTCTGCCATTCACCAAAGAAAGCGACTAGGGCGAGCGTTCCAATAATTCCTAATCCCACACCGAAATTAGTACCAGACCCACATGAGTCAGCAGATGACATTGCAAAGGAACTGGAAAACCAGAAAATTCCAAAAGCTAGAACTACCCATTTGTAAATCCGTTTAAGAAATTTGCTGACAGCTTCCATCGTATTTTTGTTGTGAACAATCCTGTTATTATATTTTCCTTTGAGGAAGTGACTTTTAATCTTAATCTTCTGAAAGGTTGAAAGTTCAACCAATCAAGCATTTGGGAGGATTATGAAGTAGTGATTCTGCTAAATCAAACTCAGCTGACTGCCTGGCAGAAGTGAGATTTCATCCTCTCGCCGTAGCGATTGTCTTGAAAGTCAAGCGGAAATGAAAAATTGATGGGATTGAGATTTGAGCAGGACAAAATAGATTGCTCAATCCTCTTCTATTGAGCAACCAAAAGGTAACAACCAAGCGTGAGTCCCATTAACTAGGAT
>NZ_JBXBCF010000078.1:0-74332 GCF_056784235.1 Kovacikia sp. CALU 1929 | reverse complement strand
GCTGCTAATTCTTGCCTGGCGTTGCTCTAAATCCCAGAAACCTGTTTGCCCCATTGCTGTTCTCGGATAGCCTAACTGCCGACATTTTAGCTGCTCATTCTCAAGTTGAGACACCCATTTTTCGATTTTTCGAGGTGCCCTATTGTAAGTCTTAATAAGCTAACAATATTTCAGCGCAGTAAAGCAACACAATTCTTTATTCTTTACTGCGGAGATCCACTCATTCATTGGTTTTTCGTACAAGCCATTGATGCTTTAGAACACGAACTGTATATTCCCGCATGTTCATCTATTCTTAGTGGAATCGAGGCTTCTCTAAGAGTAACAATACATCAGCTTGAGAAGTCAGAAGATATTTTCAATTTATCTCCCTACCAGGTCTTGAGCAATCCTTTAATATCGAAGGCAAGAGATTTTGGGTTGCCTGTCCATACACTCGCGTTGTCTCACGAGATTGACTTTGAAAGTAAGCTTAATTCAACAAAACCTAATCGTATGGATGTAGAAGTCGTTAGAATAAGAAATAATATCTGTCATGGAAACATCGCAGAATATATTGATGGAGAACCTAACAAAGAATTCTTGATTTTGACACCTGAATGTCTACGAGAAGTGGCTTTTGAGCTTGTCAACACATCAAGACTCTGGGCATATTCTTTAGGAATATTTCGTATAAACAAACTATTACATGGTCATCTTCGCCTTCAGATCAAGCAGAACGCTCGAAAATCTCAATAAAATTATGGAACCCGATAAGCCAAGCGATCCTCAATTATTCTAATCACACTCAAATTCTTAAACACACAAATACTTAATCTGAATGCTTCATTCAAATGTTTTATTTTTTTAGGGATTGAGTGGCGCTAATAAGAAGTAGCCACAACCTCGCCTGTCTAACTATTATTTGAGCGGCATTCCCCCCTTTTTAGCAGACTAACACCCCCCAGAGGGATATTTATCCAGCGTCCAAGTTTGCTATCTATTTCTCAGTAGATAGATAGCCTGCAAAAATGCTGATAAGCACCCTGATTGGTATATTATTCTGCACCCGTGCAGACTATTTACCCAAATCGGAGGATTAGACAGCGTTGGTGCTGGATAATATGCCTGAACCGCCTTTTATCCAGCATTTGAGTCGCATATTAGCCGCGCCAGAGCATTTTATCTGATACGTCTCAGCAAATCTTCATGTTTTGTACGGAGTACTTGTGGGTAATATTTAGTGCGATCGCCCTCTCAACCCCAAACTCTTAACTCTCAACTACAATTCCCCCTTGCTCTCTCACCCGACACGGGCTGAAGGAGGTCCGGTGAAACCGCGAGGGTCCAACCTGCTGGATTGCTTTACGGTGGGGAGGGGTACCGTAGCCTTTATTGGATGCCAGGTGGTACTGGGGATAGCGAATTGCAAGGCGGGTGATTAACTCGTCACGCCAGACCTTGGCAATAATGCTGGCGGCGGCAATTTGGAGCGATCGCTGATCTCCCTTGATCATGGTTTGCTGGGGAAGCAGCAATCCCGGAACTCGTTGATTGCCATCAATCAGGCAAAGCTCTGGCTGTACTTTCAGCTTCGTGATTGCCCGCTTCATTGCCAGCAGGGATGCCTGGAGGATGTTGAGTCGGTCGATTTCAGCAACGGAAGCATAACCCACCTGGCAATCGACAGCCAGGGAGCGGATTTGGAGGGCAAGTGTCTGCCGCTGTTCGGGTGAGAGTAATTTGCTATCGGTTACGCCCGCAGTGGCGAGATCTGTCAAAGCGGTGTTGGGTAGTATGACAGCCGCTGCAACGACTGGACCAAATAACGCTCCTCGACCAACCTCGTCCACCCCTGCAATCACTCCCTGGGGTGAGGGGCTATCAATTAAACCGGGAACCGTTAGTTGCTCAATAGCAGTATTTTCCTTCCGACCCATAGAATTCCTGCTTATTCACCCGCAGCGGCAGAAGAACGACGGCGACGGCGGCGAACGACCGTACTTTCTTCTGGCTCCGGCTCTGCTGGCTCAGAGTCAAGGGGTTCTTGAACAGGGCTGGCTTCAGGGGGACTGGGTAATTCGGTTGAAGCAATGGGTAAGTCTTCTTCTAGCTTAATTCGCGATCGCCGAATGGGAGGTTTAACGGTGGAAACCTCAGGTGCAGGGGTTGCCGCCACCGGCTCTAGTTCAACTGGGGGGGGTGCTTCTCCGGGCAGAACGATGGAAATAATCGCTGACTTGGGATTTTTCACCTCCTGGGTTGCCAGGGTCAGAGGAGAAATTCCCATCCAGGCATAAACATCCTGCTCTTCAGGAGTCATTTCCACTGCCACAATTTCGGGTGGTTCGCTGGGCTTGCTAGAGTCTCGTCTGCGACTTCGCCGCTCGTCTCCATATGCCGATTCTGGGGCTTCTTGCAGTGGACCTGGCTCCTGAATAGGTGCCCCGGTTTCATTGCGATCGCCATCCCGTCCCCGTCCCCGTCCCCGCCGTCCCCGCTCGTTTCTAACCGGGAAAGAAGACTCTTCAGCAGCGGGGGCATAGAGGTCTGTATCGGTCCCAGACTCCGCTTTCGCAATGGGTGCGCCATAACTCGGACGGGGTGGGCGATCGTCATCACGGCGACGACGGCGGCGACGATTATTGCCGCCAATTTCCTGGTAGTTGGGATGGGTTAGCCCCATGTCTTGCATCTCACTACCATCTTCTGTCTCTTCACTGCGGTCTTCCCAAAATAGGTCAGACACACCTGGAATATCAGGCAACCCATTGTCGCGTCCGCGTCCGCGTCCACGCCCTTCAATGGTGCGGGGTTCCCGTAGAGCAACGGCTGGACGTTCAATCGGTTCACCTTCTTCGCTGTCCAACTCACCCGGCAGGTGAACCAGATGCCCGATGCCACCGCAGGTCGCACACGGACGACCAAAAATTTCGTAAATATTTTTGCCCTGACGCTTACGGGTGAGTTCAACCAACCCCAGTTCGGATAGTTGAGCAATTTGAGGACGGGCTTTGTCTGCTCGCAGCGCTTTATTGAAGTGTTCCAAAACCTGCAACTGGTCACGGCGAGAATCCATGTCGATAAAGTCTACGACGATGACTCCCGCAATATTGCGTAACCGCAACTGGCGGGCAATTTCGGTGGCGGCTTCACAATTTGTCCATAGCACGGTTTCACGGGCAGTCGCAGAACGGGTGAAGGAGCCAGAGTTGACATCAATGACCGTCAGAGCCTCTGTCCGCTCAATCACAATGTAACCACCCGATGGCAGATCCACCCTGGGCTTGAGTGCTTCTCGAATCGCGGGATTAATCCGGAAGTAATCCAGAATGGGAACGCGATCGCGGTGATGGTCGATTAAGACACCCAGCGGCATCTTGCCTCCACCCCAGTTCATCAGTTGTTGCTTGACCCGCTTCAACCCGGTGTGAGAGTCCACAACGATGCGATTGACATCGGCACTGTAAACGTCTCGTAATACTTTTTGGATAAAGTCGTCATCCCGGTTGAGCAGAGCCGGAGCACGGGTACTCATGGCTTCCTGCAACACATTTTCCCATTGCCGTTGAAGGGCTTCCAGGTCTTCAATAATGGCATCCTCTGGCATCCCTTCCGCTTCCGTCCGAACAACAATCCCCATCCCAGAGGGTTTAACCAGGATTGCCAGTGCCCGCAGGCGGTTGCGCTCATTCTCGTTCCGAATCCGGCGGGAAAGATTGACACCTTTACCGTGGGGCATCAGCACCAGGTAGCGCCCTGGCAGGGAAACATTACCTGTCAACCGGGGACCTTTGTTCCCAGTTGGCTCCTTCATAATTTGAACCAGTACTTTCTGCTGCGGCTCCAGTAGCTCGGTGATAGACCCGGCAGTGCGGCGTTTGCGGAGAGGTCCCAAATCAGTAACGTGAATGAAGCCGTTTCGTTCGCTATCCCCAATGTTTACAAAAGCGGCATCAATTCCAGGCAGCACATTTTCAACAATCCCAAGATAAATATCACTGACTTGATGGCTACCGGTCGCGACAATCAGCTCCTGGATCTGATCTTCTGAAAAAACAGCAGCGATTCTATGCTGCTCGGCGATAATTATTTGCTTCGGCATTCAGTTTAAATTCCTCAAAAATTTTTTGACGGTGAGGACAGCGTAAAGTCTGCATCCACTCACCTTTAACCCACTAAAAGAACCAACTGCGTAATATCAAGAACTCCAACTACGCAGAGGCGACGATGAAGCTGTTCCATCCCGAGGTGAAGATGTGCCTGAAAGCCTATCCGAAGGCTTCCTGGGCTTGGTGCCGGGCTTTGGCAGTTAAGGCTTTTCGGATAGGCTTTAACAGCCCCAGAGCGGTTGGATACGGTGATTGACCACAAATCAAATCAACCTTATCAGCGAGATGCCCATCCCCTGACGGGGGACACCAGCTTTTGTCATAAATATACGAAAAGTCTGGCGAGATAAGCTGTACCCAAGCACTAACATAGGCTTGCCCAGCGGAACCCCTAAGAGTCTACTATCCGCAACAGCTTCCATTGTGATGCATTATAGCGTGGGTGGATTTGTTCGCCACTAAAATTCAAGATTCGCTACGGAGTGCACTGCTACTAACGCGATGTGTAACTTAGAAGCCAAAATCCCCGGTGTCTCCTGGAAATTCGTTGAATTGGCTGAATGATCTTCCTAGACACCGGGGATCTGGGGATTGTCGCACACGTCGCTACTAATCTTCTCCAAACAATTCGGCTAAAAGACGGTATTCCCTACCTAGATGAAATTGCCAAACACATCCAGGAATCAGTATGGTTATAAAAAGCACATCGGAAGTCTTGAGTACGTAACTTGACTTGTGTACTTCTCAAGTAAAGGTCGATGGCTGCTTGGCTGGTAAAAGTTCTGGAAAGTCAATTGTTTCGTTTCTTATCGCCCAGAAATCAATTTCTGGGCTAACAACAGAAGTCCATTCAAATGGACTGAAATACTGAGCCAGTCCTCCTGAGAAGACTTTGGCTATGAGCCAGGAAATAAATTTCCTGGCGTACTGCGAGGTAATCGGAAGATTTGTCTGTCAGTCAGGGTCGATTGGCATTGATTTGAATAAAACCTCTGCCCAGATCCCCGGAATCTTCAAGATTCCGGGGATCTAAAACCCCTTAGTTCAGCGCCATTCAAGCAAAGGCTGTTTGTATACCCAATTCTGTGAGGCAAAATATGAGGTCAAGTATGAGTTTAAGTCTTTTCTCGGTTGCAGGTTTAGTAGAAAAACTTATTGATGAAGTGGGGGCTGAGAAGCAGAGGAAATATGAGCGAAGAATGAAAGATCTAGAGATGATATCAAACTCTAGTCTTAGGGATACCTATGTTCAACAACTTTTATTAGATAAACTTCTTGCTCCTGTTGAGCATGCTCAACACCAACTTCAGAATGCAGCCAAGCATGCACAGTGGTTAGCTGAAATAGTCAATTATTATCATTCTCATCATGGTGCAAGCAAAGAGCAAGGACAAGAAATTTCTGAAGAACTTCGTATCCTTGCCACAAGAATCACCTGTGTAAATTCGCTAGATGAGCTAAAAATCATTTATGAGGCAGCCACTCAGTTTACACACGAATTAGCAATGAACTTTAAGCACAGCGACCGTAAGTACTCTTTAGAGCGATCCATTCGCAAAGGTATTTTAGAGGTTCTTAATACTTGTATTGGCGTGAAGAACAATTTTCAGGAGCGAACATCCTGGACTTCTGACTCCCCTAGATTCAGCGCTCAAATGTTTGTTGTGAACATTTTGGGGCGATTTAGACGCTCCCGATGAAATTGGATTAAACTTTAGCGAAATATTCAGTTACTTTTTGTTTGCTGTCTATAGTTTTCTGCGTTTACCTAATTCTAGGAGGAATTAGCAATCACTTCAATTTACCAGAATTAAGCGATCGCGCCTCACCTCCCCAAGCTGAAACTCTCGCCCAGCAACCTTCTCCAGCATATAAATCACCTGATCGGGGCGAAGTAGGGTGCCATCGTTGCGACAACTGCCGATGTAGTGGAGGGTGATGGGGTAATGGGGTGATAGGGTGATGGAGTGATGGCTTCTAGATTCTGGTTCAAGCCAGAGTTCGTAGAGGCGATCGCGCAAATCTACCATTTGCTTCTTACCTGACTTGGTCGTTTGCTCTTGCCAGATGTCATCCCTGGCTTTGACTGCTTCAACCCACTGTTGCCACTGTTCCAGGGTTGGCGGTTCAGGATTGGCGCTGTCATTATCCTGAAGGGTATTGACTGTCAGGGTGTATTCAGCTTTTTCTAGCAGTTGGGTAGCAGAAGGTGTGTTAACCGGAACTTCTTCTACCCGGTAGATGGGGATCTCTGCCGGGAGTTGAGCCGCCAGTTTTGTCTGAAAGTCTTCTCCAGTCATTGGTTCTGTCAGTTCAAAGTCTACAATTTCTCCCTGGCTGGTGACTCCCAGGGGCAGGGCATTGGCAGGGCTGATGCGGGGACCGGGGTGGAAACCGCCGGTAAAGGCAATCGGAATCGCTGCCCGACGCACCGCCCGGTCAAACAGGCGAATCAGATCGAGGTGACTGAGGAGTGCCATTTCGCCCTGCTTACCTAACCACACCCGTAGCCGCTGAACTTTTTGCTGATTGGGGACAAAATGCCCCTCAAATGGGGGAATTGGCAGCGGTGGAACCACAATATTGTGTCCAAAGTCCACTCCACACACTCCACAGTGGGAGCAACCCTCAAACGAACAATCGGGTACGGTTGCGGCTTCTAATGCCTTTTGCAGGTCTTGCTTGAGCCATTGCTTGTCAATACCTGTGTCGATGTGATCCCAGGGGAGGCAAGTGTCGTAGGAAGGCGGAGGGGAGCCTTTTTCATCCTTTATCCTTCCGCTTTCATCCTTGTCAAACACGTTCCACTCGCCGCTTTCTACCTGGCGGTATCTCCAGGTCAGTTCAGATTCGGCGATCGCCTGGGTCCAGGCATGGAAGGCACGGTCAAGACTTTCCCACCAGGCATCCATTCCGGCTCCCAGTTTCCAAGCGCGATGGATGACGGCAGAGAGACGGCGATCGCCCCTGCCAACAAAGTCCTCCATCGCGGAAATGCGGACATCCGTGAAGTTAACCTTTAGCCCCCGGATGCGGCGGAGTTCTTCTTTCAGGAGGGCTTGCTTACGTTCAAATTCGGCGGTGGAAACCGAATGCCACTGGAAGGGGGTGTGGGGCTTGGGGGTGAAGTTGGAAATGGTCAGATTAAAGCTAATCCGTTTTCTGCGATGACCACTACACTCGCGCTGCAACCAGCGGACGGTTTCGGCAATCCCCAACACATCCACATCCGTCTCACCAGGCAACCCAATCATAAAGTAAAGCTTAATTTTGTCCCAACCCTGGTCAAATGCCGTCTTAACGCCCCGTAAAAGCTCCTCGTTGGTCAGTCCTTTGTTAATAATGTCCCGCATCCGTTGGGTACCCGCTTCAGGGGCGAAGGTAATGCCAGTCTGCCGGGTGCCGCCGATGATATTGGCAATGTTTTCATCGAACCGGTCGACCCGTTGGCTGGGCAGCGATAGGGAAATGTTTTCGTTCTTAAGCCGGTTCTTAACATCCACTCCCACCGCAGGCAGTGCCAGGTAATCCGAGCAACTGAGGGACAATAGAGAAAATTCGTTGTATCCGGTCGCCCGCATGCCCTGTTCGATCGCCTCTACTACAACCTCTGGCTCAACATCACGGGCAGGACGGGTCAACATTCCGGGCTGACAAAAGCGGCAACCTCGCGTACAACCCCGCCGAATTTCGACCGTCAGGCGATCGTGGACGGTCTGCACGTAGGGCACCAGCCCAATCGAGTAGGCGGGCATCGGAGTCGCTACCCGGCGCAAAATCCGCTCAGGCACATCCGGGCGGTTGGGATGGACAGAACCATCCGCTGCCATGTCATAGAACTGGGGCACATAGACCCCTGGAACCTGAGCCAGATCCAGCAATAGTTCTTCCCGGTTCAACCCCGCTTTCTTGCCTTCCTCAACCACCAATCCAATTTCAGGCAACAGTTCCTCCCCATCCCCCAAAGCAATGAAATCAAAGAAGTCGGCGTAGGGTTCGGGGTTAGAGGTAGCGGTTTGTCCACCAGCGAAGATGAGGGGATAGGGAGTGGGGGGGGAGGGGTGTTCGCCGTTGGCGTTCCCGCAGGGTGGGGTGAGGAGGGCTGTTTCCGCTGGGTGGGATGATTTGACTTGTTCCCCTGCTCCCCTGTTCCTCTGCTCCCGTGCTTGTTGCCGCTCTCTCCAGGTCAGGGGAATGCCTGCCAGTTCCAACATTTCCAGGATGTTAGTGGCTCCCAACTCATAACTGAGGCTAAAGCCGAGGATGTCGAAGTCGATGAGGGCACGGCGAGACTCAACGGCAAACAGGGGTGTCTGGGTGGAGTTGAGTTTGGCAGCGAGGTCGGGAGCGGGCAGGTAGGCGCGATCGCACAACTGCCGAGGCTGGGCATTCAAAATGTTGTAGAGAATAATGTGTCCCAGGTTGGATGCTCCCACTTCATACACTTCTGGGTAGGTGAGAACCCATCGCACCGTTGCACTATCCCAGGGCTTATGAATGGCTCCTAACTCATTGCCCAAATACCGAGCAGGACGCAGAATTTCGGAGGTCAGCAAGTCTTCAACGGCGATAGCCACAGCGAAACCCTCTTCTGGTGCAGACAAACCAATTGCACTGCTCAGTATAACGAATCGCGCTCGGCTTCTTTGCTGTAGCTGTCGCCAGGTAGCTTTGAGCACCGGAAGCAGAGGGTGTGTGGGGACTGCGCCCTTAGCCAGGGGTGAACCTTCCTGCACCCTTTTTTAAATAGCAAGGAGATGGCTACAACACAAAAACCTTCTGGATTTGGCAAAGGTGCCACAAAATCCAGAAGGCTTTCAGGGATGAACCCGCATCGCAAATGTTAAAAAAACTCAGGCAGCGATTTCCTGCAACCCAGGATGTTCTTCAAAAATTTCAAACACCCGGTCTAGTTGAGTTAACTCAAGAATCATCCGAACCTGATGGGAAACGGAGCAAAGCCCGATTCGCTTGTTCAGACGTTGAGCCATATTTTTAGCCGCCACTAACGCCATTAAGCCAGCGCTATCAATCGACTCGACCTGCGTCATATCCACTAGCAGACTGGCATGATGTTCAGACAATACAGCCGCATTAAGCTGATGCTGAAACTTGATCGCGTTCGCTGCGTTGAGAGAACCCACGGGTTGAATGACTGCGGCTTGAGGACGAACGAGTACGCTCTGCATAATTAAACCCTATAAACCCTATATTGAGTAGCGACGATTAATTTGCTCTGATGCACCTAACCATAACCGTGGTATCTCAGTCGTGACCACTATAGAGAGAAGTAGTTTGCCGAAACTTTATCTGCTATCTAAACTTATTTAAAGTTTTAGGTAAGTATTCCTACGGAATCGTGTCGAAATACACGAAATTCTATGAATCCTAAAATAACTCGGCGAATATTTATGGCGGCTGGTACAGTTCTAACCAGCAGTGTCATTGGTCGTCACTTACGGAGATCAGTGAGCGCTTCAAATCTCTCCAGTTCCGCTTTAGCACCTATGCCAGAGAGAATTCTGGGCAATACGGGGGTTTCTGTTCCCTTAATGGGATTGGGCGGAGCAGGGCAGACTCCTCTCTCCTGGGAAGGCTCTGAGTCATCGGCGATCGCCCTCATTGAACGCGCTCTACAATTGGGCATTCGTTACTTTGATACGGCTGCCAGCTATGGACCTAGTGAAGACTACCTGGGAAAGGTATTGCTGCCTCACAGGAAAAAAATCTTTCTGGCAAGCAAAACGGGTGCCCGCGATCGCGATGGGGCGTGGAGGGATCTGGAGCGATCGCTCACCCGCCTGAAAACTGACTACCTCGACCTCTGGCAATTTCACCATGTCTCCTTCAACGAAGAACTGGATACTCTGTTTGGTGAAAACGGAGCAATTCATGCCCTGGAAGAGGCAAAACAGCAAAAGCTCGTTCGGTTTAGCGGCATTACCGGGCATCATGAGCCTGCGGTGATTGCTGAAGGATTACGCCGATTTCCGTTTGACACCACCTTAATCTCCATCAATGCTGCTGACAGGCACCATCCCCGGCCCTTTGCCTCCATCGCATTGCCTGTAGCCAGGGAAAGAAATGTGGGTGTGATTGCGATGAAAGTGCCTGCCTATGGGCGGTTGTTCAGTTCAGGCGCACTGGAGGGAATGCACCAGGCAATGGGTTACACCCTTTCTCTACCAGGGGTGCATTGCTGTGTGATTGCGGCTGAAACTGTGGCTCAGCTTGAGCACAACGTCACTGTGGCGAGGGCATTTCAACCATTGTCTGAAGCTGAAATTGGGGCGATCTCGCAACGGGCAGCCGTGGCGTGGCAGGAGAATACGTTCTTTCGAGCGTGGACGTAGAGTTTTGGATGGGGGCAGAGGGACTTGAACCCTCACGACCTTGCGGTCAACGGATTTTAAGTCCGTAGCGTCTACCATTCCGCCATGCCCCCAGGTAGCTATCCATACAGCCTGAAATTCATCCTAACCTGGAAGAACTCCCTGAAGCTGGTAAGATTTTTACTCCAATGTGGATAAGCTCATTCGTTATATTCCAGCATCAATGGGGAATTGATGCAACGTTATCAAAAATTTACGCCTGTTGAGCGCCCCCGTCGCAGCCTTCAGTCAAGCCGCCCTTCCGTGAAGCCAAGAACTAACAACTAATAACGTAACAACCTGTAGAATAGATGGGAGTTGCTGTTTCAGGTCTATGGAAATCACTGTCGCACTGCTGTATCTTGCTCTGGCTGGGGCTTTTCTGGTTGTGATTCCTGCGGGGCTGTATTTTTACCTGCAAGCTCGCTGGTATGTTGCCAGTTCATTTGAGCGGGGCTTCATGTATTTTCTGGTGTTTATGTTCTTTCCGGGGCTGCTGTTGCTCTCTCCTTTTCTAAACTTCCGTCCCAAGCGCCGCCAAATTGAAGGGTAGTAAAGCTTTGTTTGTATACGAAGGGAGAGACGTTCGGATGGAGCGTCTCTATGTGTGTGTGAGCCATGCGACGGATTGATGTCATTGGAATTGGGCTTGGAATCTTTGTGGCGGGTGGGCTTGCCTACCTGTTTTTTCAGTCCATTGGACTGGACAGTATTTCAGCCGGAATTTGGGCACAGACGCTTCTGGTGGGTGGGTTGTTGGGTTGGCTGCTGACCTATGTGTTCCGTGCAGTCACCCAAACGATGACCTATAACCAACAGATCAAGGATTACCAGCAAGCTGTTCTGCAAAAGCGCCTGGAGGAGTTGACCCCAGAGGAGTTGGAGAAGCTTCAGGCAGAAGTTGAACAGGAGAGAACGAAAGAGGGGAAGAGTTCCTCTAACAACTAATAGCCAACCACTAACAACTTTTTTTCTCCTACCACCTACTACCTACCACCTATTTAATGACCTCTGTTTCTGAATGTTTTGAATCTCTGCGCGATCGCGCCCAATGTGCCTTGATTCCGTTTATTACGGCAGGGGATCCTGATTTGGAGACGACAGCGGCAGCGTTGAAGCTGCTGGATCGGAGCGGGGCAGATTTGATCGAGTTGGGAGTCCCCTATTCCGATCCGCTGGCAGATGGTCCGGTAATTCAGGCGGCAGCGACGCGGGCATTGCAGCGCCATACTCGGCTGGAAAATGTGCTGGATGTTGTGCGGCAGGTGAGTCCGGAGGTGCGATCGCCAATTATTCTGTTCACCTACTACAATCCCATCCTGAACCGGGGCATTGATTTGTTTCTGAAGCAAATTGCTGATGCGGGTGTAAAAGGGCTAGTCGTGCCCGATCTACCCCTGGAGGAGGCAGAAAGCTTGCTAAATCCAGCTTCAACCTACGGGATCGAAGTAACGTTGTTGATTGCGCCAACCAGTCCGGCTGAACGGATTACGGCGATCGCCCAGAAGTCTCAGGGCTTTATTTACCTGGTCAGTACGACTGGGGTGACGGGAATGCGGACGCAGGTGCAGTCGCGGGTGAAAAATTTACTGGTAGAACTCCGTACTGTCACGGATAAACCGATTGGCGTGGGTTTTGGCATTTCTCAGCCAGAACATGCCCGCCAGGTTGCGGATTGGGGCGCAGATGCGGCGATCGTCGGTAGTGCGTTTGTAAAGCGACTGGCGGATGGAACATCGGCTCAAGGCTTGAACTCAATTGCAGAATTTTGCCAGAGCTTGAAAGCAGCCATGTCTCCGACATGAGAGGCTGTTTTTTAAGCTGTTCTTAATTGCGGTGCCAGCGGGTTCCATCTTTTCCATCGATTAGGGTAATTCCCTGTGCCTGGAGTTCATTCCGGATGCGATCGCTCTCTGCCCAGTTTTTTGCCTGCCGCGCTTCCTGCCGTTGTTGAACCAGGGCATCAATGTCAGCATCCGTTAATCCGGTGTTCGTATCTGTTCCTGATTGGCATGCCAACAGTAACTCTGCCTCAATTGATCGACTTTCTAACCCCAGAACTTGAGCAAGGTTAGTCAGAGTTTGAAACTTTTGTTGTAACTGTTGAACAGCCATGTCAGGTTTACCCTGATGGACTAGCTGATTGCCCTCCCGACGCAGGTCTTTTGCCAGTTCAAACAGGACTGAAAGGGCGATCGGCGTGTTGCAATCATCATCCATTGCCTCATTGAAGCGGCTCACCGCATCCTGATCCAATCCTCCTGATGGAGAAGCGGACCATTCAGGCAATTTGGCAAAGCTGGAGCCGTACTGTAACGCCTCTTTCAATGTCTTCCAACCGCTGGCAGCCGCTTCCAGCCCTTCACTGGTAAAGTCGATCGGTTTCCGGTAGTGTGCCTGCAACACAAACAGGCGAAATGCCATTGGGTCATATTCTTTCAGCAAGTCACGGGTAAGGCGAATGTTGCCCAGGGACTTGGACATCTTCTCCCCATCCATATTGACGAAACCATTGTGCATCCAGTAGCGTGCCAGTGGTTGATGGGTAACGGCTTCACTTTGGGCAATTTCGTTTTCGTGGTGGGGAAAGGTGAGATCCATCCCGCCTGCATGGATATCGATCGACTCGCCCAACTCCTGCCGCACCATTGCCGAGCATTCAATGTGCCAGCCCGGACGACCTGCTCCCCAGGGAGACTCCCATGCCGGTTCACCCGGTTTTGCCGCTTTCCACAAGGCAAAATCAAACGGGTCTTTCTTTTTGTCGCTTTCCTCTTCCACATCCACCCGGCCACTGGCACCTGCTTGCATTTCTTCCAACCTGCGCCCGGAGAGTTTGCCGTATTCCGAAAACTGATGGACCGAGTAGTAAACATCCCCACCAGCCGCATAGGCATACTGATTTTGCTCCAGCTCGTGGATTAAGCGCTGGATGCCATCAATCGTGTGAGTTGCCCTGGGGTAGGAGGTAGCTCGAAGAATATTGAGGCGATCGGCATCTTCAAAATAAGCGGCAATGAAGCGATCGGCTACGTCCTGCATGGTGGATTTTTCTGCGATCGCCCGCTTCAAAATCTTGTCATCAATATCTGTAAAGTTTTGCACATAGCGCACCTGGTACCCCCGCCACATCAAATAACGACGCACCACATCAAAAATCACAAACACCCTGGCATTACCCACATGGAAATAGTTGTAAGCCGTAATGCCACACACATACATCCGCACCTTACCCGGTTCGATCGTCTCAAACGGTTCCTTGCGGCGGGTTAACGTGTTGTAGATGGCTAAAGACATGGGACTTTGTTAAAAGAAGGACAGAAAAAGATAGGGACAGGGTACGGGGGAATTAGTTGTTTAGTTGTTAGTGGTCAGGAGTCAGGAATCAGTGGCTTCGCTGTGAGCGTCAGCCGAAGGTCAGTACTCAGTAAAACCCTCAACTTCCGGTATCCGACACCTGACATCTGACACCTATCTCTTTCCCCAGTGATAAGGTAGGAGTAAGGACGATGCAGCCTCCAGCATCTCACTGTATAGTATTCACTACCCATTCTTTCGCCCACTTTTCTGACGTTTCTCCCAATCGCGCTATGCAATCAGCAGTGACTCCCGCTTCAGAGATGGAAGCTCCCAAACACGGGTTGCCCGTTACCATCATTACCGGCTTTTTAGGCAGTGGTAAGACAACCCTACTCAACTACATTCTGACCAATCAGCAAGGACTCAAGACGGCAGTATTGGTCAATGAGTTTGGTGAGATTGGTATTGATAATGAGTTGATCGTCACAACCGATGCCGATAACAGCATGGTAGAGCTGAGCAACGGTTGTATCTGCTGCACGATTAATAATGATCTGGTGGAAGCCGTTTATAAGGTGCTGGAACGGCAGGATGGCATTGATTACCTGGTGGTCGAAACCACAGGACTTGCCGATCCCCTGCCTGTGGCGCTTACCTTCCTGGGGACTGAACTGCGGGATATGACACGCCTGGATTCCATCATTACGATGGTGGATGCAGAGAATTTTAGCCTGGATCTGTTTAACAGCGAGGCAGCTTATAGCCAGATTGCCTACGGTGACATTATTCTGCTGAATAAATCTGATCTGGTGGATGAAGCCGACCTGGATTCTTTAGAAGTCCGAATTCGTGACATTAAGCAGGGGTCTAGAATTTTGCGGACGGTCAAGGGGCAGGCTCCCCTGCCAATGCTGTTGAGTGTGGGGCTGTTTGAGTCTGACAAATACTTTACTCCAGAAGGCAAAACCCCAGAAAATAAAGATCACAGCCACGCCCATGAGCATCACCCCCATGATCATGACCACGACCATAGTCATGATGATCATTCCACCTGTGACCATGACCACGGGCATTGTGCTCATGACCATGATGAGCATCACCATCACTCTCACCACTTAGAGAATGACGGGTTTACCTCAATTTCAATTCAGAGTGACAAACCCCTTGATATCAAGAAGTTTCAGAATTTTCTTGATAACCAGCTTCCCGAAAATGTCTTCCGGGCAAAGGGAATTCTCTGGTTCAACGAAAGTCCGAAACGCCACATTTTCCACCTGAGTGGTAAGCGGTTCTCGCTGGAGGATGAGGAGTGGAAGGGAACACCAAAGAATCTGTTGGTATTCATTGGACAGAATTTGGATCACGAAACGTTGCGATCGCAGGTTGAACACTGCTTCACCCTACCAACGAACCGGGGTAGGGGTTTCGGGAAGTAAATGCACCCTGAAAATGCTACCCGTCAGGTCCTCGTTTGTCAGTATGTCAATTGTTGCGGCAATGGTTCTGCTGAAGTGCTGGCAGCGTTTATAGACCATTCAATATCGGGGGTAGCTGTGGCTGGCAGTGAGTGCCAAGGGCAGTGCAACATGGGACCAACCGTGCGCGTGTTACCCGATGAAACCTGGTACTGTCGGGTCAAGCCGGAAGATGTGTCTGAAATTGTTGAGCAACATTTGAAGCTGGGACAGCCGGTTAAAAGGCTGCTCCATCCCCGATTTCATCCCAAATCCTAAGCATCCACTCTTGAGATCCCTGGCATTTCCAAAAGTCGGGGATCTTGCTCTCATAAATGATTAGCCATCTCGCTTAGTCGTCCTGGGGGCACTCACTCCACAGGTTCGTGACCTGGCGCATACTCAAAAAGTCGCCATTGCCCAAAATCAGGTGATCGAGCAAGGGGATGCCCAAAAACTGTGCTCCTGTCAGCAGTTGGCGCGTGAGTGAAACGTCTTCAGAACTGGGTTCAAGACTGCCTGAAGGATGGTTATGCGCCACGATAACCCGGGTAGCACCACTGCGTAGCACTTCACGAAAAATGTCCCGTGGATGTGCCAGGGTTTCTGTTGCAGTCCCGATGGTAATCACCTGGGTTCCCAGCAAGCGGTGCTTTACGTCCAACAACAGGATGGCAAATCGTTCCTGGGTCTGCCACATCAGTTCATGGCTGAGAGCCGCTGCTGCCACCGCTGGATCATCGACGACTGTTTTTTCAGCCGGACGGGATTGGAACACACGCTTCCCCAGCTCGATCGCCGCTAAAATGCTGGCTGCCTTTGCATTCCCCACTCCCGGAATATCCGTCAATTCTGTAACGCTGATCTCCCGTAACCTGGACAAGGGATCGCTCTGGTGCTCACCCAGCTTTTTCAGAATAAATTGACCTAATCCTACGGCTGAAAGCTTTCCCGGTCCCTGACCTGTTCCCAGCAGGATGGCAATCAGTTCGGCAGTGGAGAGGTGTTTAGAGCCATACACAACTAATCGTTCACGGGGTCTCTCATCCGCAGGCATGTCTGCGACTCGAAGGCTGTAGGTCATTGATGCACCAGAAGTTTCCAAGGGATTAAATTCATTAATCCCCTGAAAAAGCGGTTCAGTAACACTCTAAGGAACGCGGATTAATCAAAACGCAACTTGGACAAGAAACCACAGAGGCACGGAGAAAAACAGGAATCAGCTTTGTGTGCTTCGTGTCTTGGTGGTTAGTATTACAGGTTATTTAATCCACGATCCTAAGCATTTCTTAAGGTGCAACGCCCTCAAGACCTCCGAGGTTTCCAAAACGTCGGAGGTCTTAGCCTTAATTCTGGGCAATCCCATCCTGACGGGCAGAGTGCTGGACGGCAGCAGAAACGGCTGTGGCGACTCGCTCGTCAAAGACAGAGGGAATAATGTGTTCCCGGTTCAGGTCGGTGGGTTTGATCAGCGAGGCGATTGCCTGGGCGGCTTCCAGATACATGCTGGTGGTCAGACTGGAGGCACGGCAGTCCAGCGCACCCCGAAAAATCCCTGGAAACGCCAGGACATTATTGATCTGGTTGGGATAGTCGCTACGTCCGGTTGCCATGACTGCGACATCTTCTGCAATCAGTTCAGGCTGAATTTCGGGAATGGGGTTTGCCATGGCAAATACAATCGGGTCTTTTGCCATAGAGCGCACCATTTCTGGAGTCACCACTCCCGGTGCGCTGACCCCCAGAAAGACATCGCTATCTTTCATGGCAACTGCCAGGGTACCGGCTTGCTCAATCGCGAATTCGCGCTTTTGTTCGGTCAGGTCGAGGCGACTATTACAAAGAATGCCTTTTGAGTCACACAGGCAAATCGACTCCGCTCCAGCTTTACGCAAGAGACGGGCGATCGCCACGCCTGCGGCACCTGCCCCATTAATTACAATCTTGACTTCTGCCATTGACTTGTGAACCAACTTGAGCGCATTGAGCAACGCCGCCAGCGTGACAATGGCGGTTCCATGCTGATCATCGTGGAATACGGGGATGTTCAGTTCTCGTTGAAGGCGGGCTTCAATTTCAAAACAGCGAGGAGCGGCAATGTCTTCCAGATTGACACCCCCGAAGACTGGAGCGATATATTTAACCGTTTTGACAATTTCATCCACATCCTGAGTTGCCAGACAGATGGGAAAGGCATCCAGCCCACCAAACTCCTTAAACAGCATGGCTTTGCCTTCCATCACCGGCATCGCTGCCTCCGGTCCCAGGTTGCCTAACCCCAGAACCGCACTGCCATCAGTGACAATGGCAATCATATTCTGCTTGATGGTCAGGTTGTAGACCTCCTCAGGGTTTTGGGCGATCGCAGTACAGATCCGTCCCACACCGGGTGTATATGCCATTGCCAGGTCTGCCTGCCCCCGCAACGGAATGCGGCTTTCGACACTAATTTTGCCGCCCCGGTGCAGGGTAAAGGTGCGATCGTAAACCTCCAGTACTTTAATTTCAGGCAGTGCCTTGACCGCATCCACAATGGTTTCAGCATGTTCTGTGCTGGCAGCATCCACCGTAATGTCTCGAACCGAGATCTGGCGCGTCTGCTCAATCAGGTCAATTTGTCCCATACTGCCACCCAGGGTTGAAATGGCTTGGGTGACACTTGCCAGCATACCGGGACGGTTTGGTACCTGCAAACGAATCGTCAGGCTGAAACTGGAATTTGGAGTAAGGTCAGTCATGGTGTAAGAGGTGAGAGGTAGAGGAAAAGATGGGGAGACGGGGAGGATGGGGGAGTAAAGGGAATCATACCGGCTCCTAGCTTAAAAAAATCTCCGACTCAGGATTGTACCAAGTCACACCAACGAATGGGGTGTTGCTGAAAAGCGGGATAAAGGGAATGGGTGGATGAAGCTAAAGCAACCTGCAAACTGGCAAATCGGGCTGATTCTGCTAACTGGAATTCTGGCAACCTCGACGGCGGCAATTTTGGTGCGACTGGCTATGGCGGCGGCTGAAGTATCGGGGGTGGGCTTCAGTCTGGTACTGGCGGCATCTCGGTTAACCCTGGCGGCGATCGCGCTATTGCCCACCTGGCGAACCATTGGTCACAATCAGCCTGGGCTGTCTGCCTTTGGCTTTGCTGGGGCGGCTGGTATTGCCCTTGCGATTCACTTTGCCACCTGGATTACTTCCCTCTCTTACACGTCGATCGCCGCCTCCACGACTCTCGTTACCACCAATCCAGTCTGGGTTGCGCTGCTGTCCTGGCTTTGGTTGGGGGAGAAACCCGCCCGATTAACCTTACTTGGAATTGGAGTTGCTCTCTCTGGAGGCATTCTGATTGGGTTGGGCAGTGTTGAAACCACAAGTTCCGGTGTTAATCCCCTCTTGGGGGATGGGCTGGCACTGGTAGGTTCCTGGGCTGCCAGCCTGTACTTTCTGCTGGGGCGAGAAGCACAACGGCATGGGTTGAGTGTGGGTCACTATGCAACCGTTGCCTATAGTGTGGCAGCGATCGCCCTCCTGCCCCTGCCGCTGCTGGCAGGAGCTTCCTACAGGAGCTATCCTGCCCTTGCCTATGGTTACATGGTGCTGATGGCACTTTTGCCCCAACTGGTCGGTCATACCAGCCTTAACTGGTCGATCCGCTGGGTGTCCCCCACTCTGGTCACCCTGGCGATTTTATTTGAGCCTGTCGCTTCCAGCCTGCTGGGGTACCTGATCTTTGCTGAGTTACCAGGTTTACCAGTACTGGTAGGTGCGGCAGTACTGCTGGTCGGCGTAGCGATCGCTGTAATCCCTATCAATAGACCTAACCAGGACGTATAGCGGTTATTCTCTTATCCCCTACCCCCTATCTACCAATCCATCTCGCTGTGACTAAGATCACACAAGTGGATGATCCTAATCGCGCCATCCTGATGGCATCACCAACATACTAAAGGAGACTCAACTTTAGCCGAGTCATCAACAGGGAACACACGACTGGCCGACAGGTTTCTTTATAGAAGCTGTCGGTTTTTTATTGGGAATTCTTAGGACATCCTATTTGCTTACCTTCTATTTGCCTACCTTCTACGGCTCACGCAGCCCTATCTGTTCCTAAAAAAGACCCTATCCACCGGGAGCGGAGGAGCAGGACAGCGAGGGAGATCGCGGCAAGCAGGGCAGACAGACCTTTTTGGGTGGTTGTCCATTCCAGTCTGCCCAGGTAGCTGGAACCGATCAGGATGGCATGGGCAACGGCTAAAAGTAGGGCAGGAACGGTCAGCAAATGGAGCCATCGCCAGTATTTGCCCAGGTGTTTCACCATCCAGTCAAAGCTGGTGAGGGCAGCAGGTAGCAGGAGCAGGAGGGCGATCGCCCCGGACCAGATTGCCGCCCGGTGCATTGGCAACATAAATGCCAGGGCTTCAGAATTCCAGTTGAAGGTGTGGTCAATCATGTGCAGGGTATGGGCAACCGAGAGTAGGAATGCTCCGACCCCCAGGGCACGGCGATACTGCAAAGGCTGTGCCCAAAACCGGGCAATGGGTCGAGCAATCAGTGCCAGAATCAGCAAAAGTAGAGCAGCGTGCCCGGTGTAGTCCACCATCTGGTCTGTGCGCAGCAGGGTAAGGATGCCGATCGCAAG
This sequence comes from Kovacikia sp. CALU 1929, assembly GCF_056784235.1. Lineage (NCBI taxonomy): Bacteria > Bacillati > Cyanobacteriota > Cyanophyceae > Leptolyngbyales > Leptolyngbyaceae > Kovacikia > Kovacikia sp. CALU 1929. The sequence goes on along the minus strand of NZ_JBXBCF010000078.1, from coordinate 54,483 downwards.
TGTGACCCAACTACCTAAACGGAATAGCTGGCTGCGTTGGTCTGTGCTTAACAAAGAACTAAAAAGTCCAATTCCCAGCATTGAGGGAACGGTGCCCAACCCAAATGCCAGCATGGTGGCTGCGCCCTGCCAGAGATCCCCGGTTTCTGCCGCCTTAATTTGAGCGGCGTAGAGAAAGCCACAGGGAATTAGCCCCCAGGTGAACCCCAACAGTGCTGGGGTTAGCCAGCCAGACCGTTGGGAAAGCTGCATCATGGCCCTACTTAATCGCTCGTGTAGAGGACCTTTCATCAAGGGATGGAGGAGGGGAATGCGGGGGAGCGATTGGGGCGAAATTTGAGCTAGCCCCACCCAGATCAGCAAACACCCTGTGACGATGGTGAGCGATCGCCGTAAAACACTGTCAATGCCAGCCAGTTGCCCTCCAGCAATTAGCACAGAACCAACGGCTCCAATCCCAGCACCAACCAGGGCATAGCTCACAATCCGTCCCAGATTCAGCAGCCCATGAAAAGCGAGCTGCCGTTTCCAGCCAGGAGCAGCCGTTTGCTGGGGTGTGAATGAGAAGGCAACGGTCAAGGGTCCACACATGCCGACACAATGACCAAAACTTCCCAGAAAACCCAACGCCATTACCAGCAACCAGTCAAGCATGGCAATCTACACGCCTTTTGCAATGAATGTAGCGCTCCTCCCATTCGTTTAGGATATCCTGCAAAGATTTGAACATTTGAACTGGATTTTAGTCATTCAGGCTTTTTGGATAGGCTTTAAATGTTGCAGTAGGGAGATCCATCGCAGCATGAATCATATCAACTGCTGGTTACAGGAAGCCAGGACGGTGGAAACGATTGAAGATGCGCCCCGTTACTTTCCGCTTGAAACCGGACGCTATGAGATCAAGCCGGGAATGGTTCCCCTCAGTCATGATTTTGGTAACGGGCAGGTAGACGGGCAGGTGTTTCAGTTTGACCGTGGTTTTTCTCATTATTACCAGATGAAACGGCTGGCGCGGGCTGAGCGACTGAGCAAGTATTATCAAACCCATCACTATACAGATGCCGCCGCAGGGGCGATCGCCCATTTCATCGTCCAGCGTTTAACCCAGGAGCATCCCCACCGGTTTCAGGCTGATCGGCTCAAGGATGGCAGTACTGTCCTGCACTGCCAGCAAACTGGAGAAATGCTGTATCTGGATGAAACAGGACGACTACAAGAGGTGCATCAAAAAGGGGTGCATCAAAAAAAGGGGCACCAAAGGGGACAATCTGAGATTCAGATTCAACCTGTGCCGCCCTATGTCTCTGCCTTAGATGCCCTTGCTGCTCAGGTTCAGGAGGATTTGACCGTGGTTTGCCGGAATGGAAATCATCACTGGGTCAGTGCGATCCATCTTTGCTTTCCGAATCACTGGTCTGCCGAAGGGAAAATTGGCAGGGATTTTTCTACTGTCCATGCCCCGGTTGCCGGAATGGAGAAAATCAGCCAGCGGGGAGGGGCGATCGTCGATACGATGATTACCCGCCGACCCACCGTGCGGTTTGCCTGGGGCATCAGTACAGATACCCGTCTGAACCACCATCCTGAAGCGCCTGCCCAAGTTCTGGTCAATGAGTGGCATGGCAGATCCTTTGATCGCCAGAACCCACGCCTTTACCTGCGAATTGAACGGCAGGTGATCTGGGGTTTTCCAGAACAGGAGGCGGCTTTATTCACGATCCGCGGCTATTTCAGAGATTGCAGCCTGCTCAAGCAAGACCCTACTCTGTGTGACAAACTCATTTCTGCGATCGAATCAATGACCCCTGAATCCTTGAACTATAAGGGGTTAGCTGATAGTAAAGATCAGATTTTGGCATGGTTATCGGGGTAGCGAGATTGGGAATAACGGACTCTTCACCTCACCCCACCCTGCGGGAACGCCAAAGGCGAGCACCCCTCACACCATTCCTTTCCCCTTAGGGATGTGCCCCAAAATAAAGTACCCGCTAGACAAGCTGCTCCACGATGGATTCCCGCCTGCGCGGGAATGACGTTGGGACTTTATTAATTTGCGAGTCCCTTATCTCTCATCGCAAATAAGCAACCGTCACCCCTGCCCCGCCCTCTTCCCGTTCGGCTAACTGGTAACGCTCAATCTGAGGATGCTGTTGCAAAAAGGCGTGAACTCCCTGGCGCAGTTTGCCGGTTCCGTGCCCGTGGATAATCCAGAGGGCACCTGCATCCTGTGCCTGGGCGATCGCCCGCTCAATCAGCGGTTCTGCATCGGCAACCCGACTGCCGCGAATATCAAGGGTGTTGCGGGAAGTACGGATGAGGGGAGTGTCGGTTGGGGCAGGTAGATTATTCCTTGGGACCTCTGCCCCTCTGCGCCCCTGCTCCTCTGTTCCCTTGCTCCTCTGCTCCTTCTGGCTAACGGGCTTCTCCCCATCCAGCGACTCCACATCTTCCAGGGCAACGGTCATTTTCATGAAGCCAAAACGGACAGTCAGTTCGTTGTTGTCGTCGGGTGCCGTGATCACTTCAGCCGTTTGACCCAGGCGGGGAATGCGGATGCGATCGCCCACCTGGGGTTGAAAGCCCGGTTTGGGTTTGGGCTTTTGGCGGGAAGGCAGTTGGCGCTCGGCAATTGTGTTAACCGCATCGGTTGCCTGTTGAGCCGCCTGGGCAGTCATGGGTCCTTGCTGCAACTGGCGAATGACCTGGGCAATTTCCTGCTTTGCCTGGGCGATCGCTGCCTGAACTGCCTGCTCCTGTGCCAGTTGAAGTTGCTGTTCCCGTTGCTTGAGCGCTGCCGCTTTGCGGGACACTTCCTGGTGTAGCCGCTCGGCATGTTCCAAAATTTTAGCCGCTTCCTCAGACTTGGTTTCCTGGCGGCGGCGTTGTGCCTCCAACCCGGCAATCACCTGGTTTACATCCTCCGATGCCCCTCCCACATAGGTCTGAGCCTGGTTGACGATTTCCTCATCTAGACCCAGACGACGGGCGATCGTCAGGGCATTGGAGCGTCCCGGAATCCCCCACAGTAGACGGTAAGTGGGAGACAGAGAGACATCATCGAACTCCACGGAAGCATTCTCAAACCGCTCATCCTGATATTTCAGTGCCTTCAGTTCGCCAAAGTGGGTTGTGGCAATGGTCAACCCGGCGTGGTCTGCCAGGTACTTGAGCAGAGCGATCGCCAGGGCACTGCCCTCGGTCGGGTCGGTTCCGGCTCCCACTTCGTCGAGAAGAATGAGGGAATGGGGGATGGGGGGATGGGATGGGGGGATGGGGAGAGTTGTTAGTGGTTGGTTGTTCGTTGTTAGTGAGCTTAGGGTTTCTGTCGCTCCCTCTGCGCCCTCTGCTCCTCCTCTCCCCTCTCCACCTAAAGCACCCAAAATTCGACTGATTCGCCGGATGTGCCCGGAGAAGGTAGACAGGCTTTGCTGGAGGGATTGCTCGTCGCCAATATCTGCCAGGATTTGATCGAACCAGGGGAGTTCGACGGGTTCGCGGGCAGGTACGAATAGTCCCACCTTTGCCATCAGAACAGCTAAGCCCAGGGTTTTGAGGGTGACGGTTTTACCCCCGGTGTTGGGTCCGGTGATGGCAACCACCCGAATTTGGGGCTGGATGACCAGGTCAATCGGGACGACGGGTTTTCCCTGCTCGTGCTGCTGCTGCCAGACCAACAGGGGGTGGCGCAGATGGCGGAGGACGACAGGGTCGGGGGCTTGAACAAATCGGGGAGGGTTCGCTTCCAGCCAGAGGGAATAGCGGGCACGGGCAGTGGCGAGGTCAAGGGTGGTGGCGATCGCCAGTAGCCTTTCCAGATCGGCTTTAACGGTAGCGACTTGTTCGGTCAGGGCACGACGGACGGCTTCGGCTTCGGCTTCTTCCTGGCGCTGAAGCTGACGGAGCTGGTTGTTCAGGTTGATAGTGGATTGGGGTTCCACATACAGGGTGGCACCGCTCATGGAGGTGTCGTGGACAATGCCGGGGATGGCATCTTTCTGAGGCGCTTTGACCGGAATCACAAAGCGCCCTTCGCGCTGAGTGATCAGATGTTCTTGAATGGCGTTGGCTTTGCGCTGGAGAATGCCTTGCAGAATGTCGTAGACGCGATCGCGCAGGTGCCGCTGCTGGTCTCGAATGCCTGCCAATTTTGGAGTTGCCCGGTCAGCAACCTGTCCCCGCTCATCAATACAGCGATGGATTTCCTGCTCCAACTCTGGATAGGTGCGCAGGTCTGCCACAAGCTGGTTCAGGGTTTCCAGATCGACGTGATCGTCAATCACCCGGCGCAGGTTGCGGGTGCCTGCCAGGGTCGTCGCGATCGCCAGCAGTTCTTCACCAGCCAGAATCCCCTTGTGGACGGCTCGTTCCAGCGACTCTCCCACATCGCTGATGCCTTCAAAACTCAAGCCACGAGCCAGACGGCTTTCTAACTCGTAGACCTCCTTGGTCTGATTTAGCAGCGTTTGGGTGTCTTTTAAGTGGTCAGGAATTCTCAGATGCCGAGCCGCGATCGCCCCTAACTTTGTTGCGGCAAAGGTTGAGAGGTGATGGCAAAGGCGAGTCCATTCCAGCAGTTCGAGCGTTTCAGCCTGAATCAAATGTTATTCATCCCCAGTAGTACTTTTCCTATTTTAGAGAGTTACGAGGAGGTGATGGGTAGCAGCAAACCTCATCTTCCACCACTTACAGCCGTTTCCCCTTTCACCCCTGACCCCCTCATCCAAAAAACACCCTCACTCATCAGATACCTTTCCCCTCGCTGCCTTAATCTGACTCCGCTTACTTTTGCTATCCAGACGCTTTTGTTGAGAACGACGAGTCGGCTTGCTCCGTAATCGAGGTTTAGGCATCACCACGGCACTCTTAATCAGGTCTTGCAATCGTTGCAGAGCTTCCTCGCGATTCTGCTCCTGGCTACGGTGTTCCTGAGCCTTAATGACCACCACGCCTTCCTTGGTAATCCGTTGATCGTTTAGCTTGAGTAACCGCTGCTTGTAGCGATCGGGTAGTGAGGAAGCCATAATGTCAAAGCGCAGGTGAATGGCAGTCGCCACCTTGTTCACGTTTTGCCCCCCTGCCCCCTGAGAGCGCACTGCACTCATCTCAATCTCATACTCTGGAATGTTGATGGTGTTAGAAATTCGTAGCATGGTGATTGAATCAATCAGGGACAGGGCTTTTTCAGAAAACTTTGTCGGAATACGAGCGGTATCCCTCCGTGGGGTTACCTGAGTGGGCTTACTTGAGTGAGGTTATTTGTTGAACAATAGATTGTATACTTTCGTAAAGATAAGGAAAAATACTTATTTGAAAGAATGAGGTTATAAGCATGTACATCGTACAAATTGCTTCTGAGTGTGCCCCCGTCATCAAAGCTGGAGGCTTAGGAGACGTGGTTTATGGACTCAGTCGCGAGTTGGAGAGCCGTGGTCATTGTGTTGAAATCGTTCTCCCCATGTACGACTGTATGCGCTATGACCACATCTGGGGACTGCATGATGCCTATCGGGATCTGTCGGTACCCTGGTATGACGGGATCGTTCGCTGTACTGTTTTCTGTGGTTGGGTGCATGGACGGTTGTGCTTCTTTATTCAACCGCACTCTGACGATGGTTTCTTCAACCGGGGCTACTACTACGGTGCCAGTGATGACGACATGCGGTTTGCCTTCTTTAGCAAAGCTGCAATGGAATTTTTATTGGTCAGCAACAAACGTCCTGATGTGATTCATTGCCATGACTGGCAAACAGGTCTGGTACCAGTTTTACTATACGAAATTTACAAATGGCACGGAATGGCGAATCAGCGAGTGTTGTATACCATTCATAACTTTAAGCATCAGGGTGTTACAGGAATGGAAACCCTGCGGGCAACCGGATTGAACAACCCAGCTTACTATTTTGATTATGAGCGGCTGCGCGATAACTTCAACCCCTTCGCCCTCAATTTGATGAAGGGAGGCATCGTTTATGCAAACCACATCAATACGGTTTCGCCCCACCACGCCTGGGAGGCACATCATGGAAATGAGGGTTATGGTCTGGGGCACACGCTGCACACGAAAGAATATAAATTCAGTGGCATTCTGAATGGGATTGACCCAGAAATTTGGAACCCAGAGGTCGATCGCTACATTCCCATCCAATACGGTAAAGCAACTCTGGAAGCGAAAGCTAAAAACAAGCAGGCGCTACGGGAACGGCTTTTGCTGCGGGATGATCCTGAAAAGCCCTTAATTTGTTATATCGGACGCCTGGATGATCAAAAGGGAGTCCATCTGGTTCACCATGCGATCTACCATGCGCTGAACCGGGAAGCTCAATTTGTGTTGCTGGGATCGGCAACGGAGGCAGCCATCAACGCCTGGTTCTGGCATGAAAAGCATTTCCTCAACGACAACCCCGATGTGCATTTAGAGCTTGGCTTTAATGAAGAACTTTCCCACCTGATCTATGCTGGGGCAGACATGATTGTGGTGCCCAGTAATTTTGAACCCTGCGGTTTGACTCAGATGATTGGTTTGAAGTATGGCACGGTGCCCATTGTTCGCGGTGTGGGTGGACTGTTAGATACGGTCTTTGACCGGGACTATGATGAAACCCACCTCCTAGAAGAGCGCAATGGTTATGTCTTCTACCAGACCGATTATACTGCGCTGGAATCGGCAATGGATCGGGCGATTGGGTTATGGAAGTATTACCCAGAAGAGTTTGAAAAGCTCATACTTCAGGGAATGAATTATGACTATTCCTGGAAGAATCCTGGCACAGATTACGAAAACCTTTATGAATACATCCGGCACAAGTAGGGTGGACTACGACAATAGCACGATCGCTACTCTACCGAAGGATGGGTAGATGTAGAAAACCCATCATTCTCAATCGGCAGCAAAACAAAAAAAGGCTGGGTTTGACAAAGGTTCAACCCAGCTTCAAAATCGGCGATCGCACTCGAAGCTAACGGTACATCAGGCGATGCTAACGCACCGTTAGCAATCCTGAAGCAACCACTAGGATGCTGCTTTCTCAGGCACAACCCAGTAATAAACCGTTCTACCTTCTACTTCCACAACTCTTTCAGGTTTCCAGTCGCCCATATCAAATTGGTGAGAAACAATACGGGTACCGGGTTTCAGTTCTGCCAATAGCTTAGGACGCAGCTTCAGGTTGACCTCTGGCAACAGGTAAAGCGTTACGACCGTAGCGCTACTGAAATCGGTTTCAAATAAGTCCTGCTGCCGAAACTCTACGCGATCGCCAACACCGGCTTCCTGAGCATTTTGCTTGGCTTCTTGAACCCGCTGGGGATCGAGGTCTACCCCGACTCCAGGGGTGCCAAACTTTTGAGCGGCGGTAATGACAATGCGTCCATCCCCACTCCCCAAGTCATAGAGGACATCGTCTCCCGTCACCTTTGCCACTTGCAGCATTTGCTCAACCACCTCTGGCGGAGTAGGCACATAGGGAACATCCAGCGATCGCGACTGGGTTTCAGTGGTCGTGCTTTGGGGGGATGGGGAAGTTTCGGGTTCTACCTGGCTGGTATTGGTTTGCTGACCTGCATCGGCACCAAAGTTGCGTTGTTGGTCACATCCAACAATGCCTAGACCGACAATACCCGTTCCAACAATCAGTAAGCGAAGTAAGGGTTGTAATTTCATGACAATATTCCTTGTTTATTTAGGTTGATCTAGGGAGCTAACGGGAGCGAAATTTAAGAGCGAGACGATCGCTGACGGTTCCATTGCACAAACGGAATTCCCAGGGCAACGACTGCGACACCAACTAACGCACCAATGCCGGTGTAAACCAGACTGGAGTAGAGCAAGTAGCCACAGACGATACAAAACAGAATCGGCAACACGGGATAGAGCGGCACTCGAAACGGACGTAAGCGGTGCGGCTCTCGAAATCGCAGCACCAGGAGGGACAGGGTGCTAACGAGGAAGAAAAACCAGAAGATGGGAGCCGTGTAATCTACCATAGTTTCAAACCCATTGCGGGTGATGGTACCCAGGATGACCAGAGCCAGGGCGATCGCGGCTTGGACCATAAATCCGGCTTTAGGGCTGCTGGGGCGGGGTTCCCAGCGTCCTAGAAACCGAAACCGGGGAACGTCCTGCCCCAAGGCATAGTTTGTGCGAGCGCCGGTAAAAATGGTGGCGTTAATACTGCCCAGGGTAGACACCACTACAATCAAGCTGATCATTACAGCGCCCATTTCTCCCACGGTTTGGCGAAGCAGGTCGGCTGCAATGGCTTGTGACTGCGCCATCCCTTCCAGTCCCAGCACTCTCAGGTATGCCCAATTAATCAGCACATAAAGAGCCGTGATGATGCCCAGACTCCAGAGCAGCGATCGCACAATATTGCGATTTGGGTGCTTGATTTCAGCAGAGATGTAAGCGGCTTCATTCCAACCACCGTAGGATAGCAAGACAAACACCATTGCTAACCCCCAGGAGCTAGAGACGGAACCTGCGGCAGGGGGAGCGGCGACAGGAGCAGGGGCAATCGTAAACCCGATCAGGATCACCAGTAGTAACCCCAAAACCTGAGCCGCTGCCAACCAGTTTTGAGCCAGGGTTCCCTGCCGCAACCCAACAATATTGACGGCAGTGAGCAGAGCAATCGCCAGGGCAGCATAAAGCGAAGGTGAATAGGGACCCAGTGGAAACAATTGGGAAGCGTAGTCACCAAAGACAAATGACAGTAGGGCAATCGACCCTGTTTGAATGACTGTCATCCGTGCCCAGGCAAAGAGAGTGGCGATCGGCTGACCAAAAGCCCGCTTCAAGTAATAGTAGTTACCACCGACGTGGGGGTACGTGGTTGCCAGTTCTACGTAGCACAATGCCCCAACTAGTGACACCACTCCGCCCAATATCCAGACCTGTAAAACGGCTCCCCAACTGCTCATATTGGCAGCAACGAGGGAAGGCGTTTCAAAAATCCCGGCACCAATCACAATCCCGACAATAATAGCGATCGCGTTGAGCAGAGTAATCGATGGTTTTGGAGTGGAAGGATTAATGGTTACTGATTTTTCCAGCAGGTTTGATTGCTCAACTCGATTCACAATGTAAATTCCTATCAAACAGTGGTTGGTTCAGGCTTAAACCTCATCCCGTTAAGAGGGGCTTTAAAGGTTCGACTGGTGGTCGCAAATCGTATAGATCCCCCTAAATCCCCCTTGAAAAGGGGGACTTTAATGCGGTTTCCCTCCTAAGGGGGCTAGGGGGGATCTCTGAGTGCTCAACATCACAGCCAACAACTTTTCAAACAACCTCTAAGAACCGGAGATTTTCCCAGGAAAAACTACAGGTTTCTAATATCAATCCTCTTTGAAGCTGCACAGAAGAAAGCCTGGTAGACGAGGGGCTTAAGCCCTTTGTTAAGTGCAAACTCATATTGAACTGGTATAAGTGGGTGAGATTTATTAGCTAGGATTCAACGGGGGCAGTCTTCAAGCACTACTACAGATGTAGTTTCAAAACAAGCAATCTGTAAAGCATAACTGGTAGGGGCGACCCCTGTTGATCGTGAGTTCAAAGCATCTTTACCTTTAGATAGTCGCCTGCAAATGTGACTAAAAAATGACAGGTTGTTTTTTTAACAACCCTTTGTCAGAGTCAATTCCTTGCTGGCAAAGATGTATATCCAACATATTAATAAACGTTTTATAAAGGCTTTGGTTCCAAAACAATTCGCATATCTCTAGTGATTCTATTTGAATTATAAAAAGATTTTTTTGGAATTCCATTTTTCCAAGCCTCCTCTTTTCACAACTGATTTAGAACTGCTATACATCTATATATAGGATATAGGAATCGAAACTTATTTTGATTCCAGTGGCAGCTCAATTTGAAATAGCGAACCTTTACCCATTTCACTGGCAACGCTAATGCGCCCTCCATGCGCCTCCACGATTTGATGGGCGATCGCCAGCCCCAGCCCAAACCCTCCCGTTTCGCGATCGCGGGGTTTATCCACTCGATAAAACCGCTCAAAAATGTGAGGTAGATCTTGGTCTGGAATCCCGATGCCGTTATCTTCTACTTGAATCACCGCTTGTTGCACCTGAGAAAATAACCTTAACTGAATGCATCCTCCTTTAGGCGTATATTTGCAGGCATTTCCAAGTAAGTTATTGAATGCCTGACCCAGCAGATCGGAGTCTGCCTGCACCATCACTGGATCATTAGGAACATCCAGTTCCAGCGTCACATGGTGAGCCGCTGTTTGCATCGGTTGAGACTTGATCAGATCCTTCAACAAATGCCTCAGATCAACTGACTGCAAAATCTCAGACGGAATTCTGCCGTCCCGTCTTGCCAGAAATAACAAATTATTGACCAGGGTATTCATGGACTTGGTCAACTCTGCAATTTTTTCTAGACGGGCATGTTTGGTTGCTCCCTTTTCGATGGGAGCAATCAGCCCCACCTGAGCGTTACTTAACACAGCCGCCAGTGGCGCTCGTAGCTCATGGGATGCATCGGAGGTGAACCGCTGGAGTTGGTCGTAAGCCTGCCGAATGGGGGACATTGCCAGACCACCCAGAACCCAGCCCACCAGACCAATTACACCCAGGGTCACGGGCACCATGACTACCAGCACCAGCAGAAAATCGCGTAGGGACTCGCGTACAGGCGTTAGGGGGATTGCAATTTGAAGGTAGCCAATCAGCTTCCCCTTGTGTTCAACGGGAACCGTCACTTGACGAAGCCAAAGGAGGGGTGAATTCTCCTGATTAGAAATGAGTTTGATCGTTCCGAATTTAGAGGTTTCACCTAATTGTTCCGGCGGTGGCGGACCTGAAAATTGTTGAAGTTGTCCTTCGGCGGAATACCAGCGGGCATAGATCACCTCGCTTTGAGGGGGAGGTGGGTTAATTCCCAACAACGGGACATTGCTCAGGTCAACCGTTTTTTGTTCCCTGCCCAAGGGATACACCACGCTGGCTGCCATCACCCTGGCTTTTTTGTATAGCAGGCGATCGATGGATTCCAATTGTTGATTCACTTCCTGGTAGTACAGTCCACTGGCGAACACAACCAGAATGCTGCCCATTGACAGGGTAAACCAACGAGCCAAATTGCGGCGGCTATGATTGAACATCTGGATTGATGCGATACCCCATCCCATAGACAGTTTCGATCCAGGCAGATGCCCCCAAGGGCTGTAGCCGTTGTCTTAAACGACGAACCAGGGTAGTCATAGCGTTACTCTCTGGTTCGCTGCCCCACTCCCACAATGCCTGCTCAATTTGATCGCGGGTCAGTACTTGCTGAGGATGGCGCATAAGGTATTCTAGCAACTGAAATTCCCGGGTTGAAAGCTGGATTTCAACCTGATTACGCTCAACCGTAAGAGTTGGGAGATGCAGTCTCAAGTCAACCAATTCCAGGGTATCTCCTTGCCAGAGTGGCGATCGCCGCCCTAAAGCCCGGATCCGTGCCAGCAGTTCAAACACATCCGCTGGTTTAACCAGGTAATCATCCGCTCCTGCATCCAGTCCTGTAATTTTGTCAGACGTGGTATCTTTAGCCGTCAGCATTAGAACAGGGGCCATTTTCCCCATCTGTCGATATTGGCGGCATAGATTAATTCCGCTGACTTCTGGCAGTAGCCAGTCTAGAATCAACAGGTCATACTCTCGCTGAGCCAGAATCCATTGAGCGACCTCCCCATTTTTGACCCCATCGACAATATGTCCCGCATCGGATAACACGGTATGAAGCGGTTCCAATTGCTCTGTATCGTCTTCTACCAGAAGAATCCGCATAATTCACACCTACAACGCCCCACCAAACAAACTGCCAAACTTGCTCATTCAAACCAACCCCACCCTATCACCGGACAGAATGGGTAGCTTTTTGAATAATCAGCAAAATTCAGTGTTCTCAATCACAAGGATAAAGAACTCAGTTTAAGGGAACGTCTTCCGGGAGTGAGATTTCAGCACCCGTTTGACTGACTAAGATTCTGTGAGTAAGAAGGTATAGTGGTAGCCATCAGGCTTAGGACGGAGGCGACAACGCAACCTCCTCCCACTGTTCTTTCCCCCCTGGCACCTGATACCTGCCACTGCTTTAGATCTCTAAATCTTGTCTCAGATCCGTAAACGCTACATTGTCCCCTGTTAGATAGTGCTTAAATCATTTCACAATCCGAAATTTCCAGTCAAAACCTCTCCTCCCCTACGGTTCCAGGCACTCCATGTCTTAGGCTGGGAATTCTGGCTACCACTGCCGCTACTGGCACTTCTCTTCTGGCTAGGTGGCAATTTTATGACTGATCAAGTTTTGAGCCGTCCGTACCGGACCAAGGATAAACTTCAGGCAGATACCCAGTTAGAAGTGAACCTGGCGATTACTGTGCTGATAATTCAGGCTGAAATTGACCGCATCAAAGGAGTTACGAGAGTTGATGTGCAGGCAAGCGATTCTAAATTGAAGCAACTGGAGTACGAGTTTCCGGTAACGGATGTGCGCCAGGTGGAGCAGGCGATCATGGAAGAACTGGGAATGCCAGTGGAAAAGGTGAGAAAGCTGGTGCGTTATCGATTGATTGGATGACTTTGACTAAATGACAAGAATTAGGAAATAGCGAGAGCCATCCTGTACCGCATTTCACAGAGAGGAGCGTTAAAAGCGTCCATTCTACAACTTCTCGATTCCTAGTTGGCGGCTTTGTGCTTCCGGTATAGGACGGCTCTGGATCCAGGCAAAGAGGGCAGCCGCAACCACCAATGAGAAGGTGAGGATTGTAACCAGTTGAAGCATGATGTTGTAGCGCATATAGAGGTGAGGGGGTGAGTAAGAGTTGAGAGTTGAGAGTTGAGAGTTGAAAATGACCAATGACGAGTGACCAGCGACCAATGACGAATGACCAATGACTAACAACCCATTTCCCCCTTAAGCCAGGTTGAAATGCTCCATATGAACGTTGGTCACGGGCACTTCCAGATCAAACAGGGCACGCTCTACCTGATCCATCATTTTGGGGGCGGCGCAGATGAAGTACTGGCGACTGCCGCGGTGCAGGGGAATATAACGTGCTAAAAGGTCCTTGTCCACATAGCCAGTTTCACCGATCCAGTCCTCATCGGCTTTGCGCAGAACATGAATGACCGTTAAATCTATTTGCTGTTTGAGGGCTTCGATCTCTTCCCGGAAGGTGATGTCGTCCCAGGACTGGCTGGCACCAATCAGCAGGAAGGGGCGATCGTCCTTTCGTTCGGCGGCAGTCACCAAAATGCTGTAAATCGGGCTGATGCCAATGCCTCCGGCAATTAACACAAATCCAGCCGTGTCCCAGTAGCGATCGGTAGTAAACACGCCATAGGGTCCATCCAGATAGGCACGGGTTCCCGGTTCAATATCTTTAATGGTGCGGGTGAAGTCACCCAGGGCTTTAATGCCAAATTCGATCCGTTCTGGATGGTCGCCACTGGAAGACATTGAGAAGGGGTGTTCCCGCATACTGAAGGGGGTGATGTTCAGCGTTAACCAGGCAAACTGACCGGGTTGAAACCGAAACCCTTCGTGCCAGATTGGGCGCAGTGCCAGAGTCCACACATCTCCCCGTTGGGGGATGACTTCTTCGACCACATAGGGATGTTTGGTCATCATCCAGGGCTTGACCAGGCGCACATAGATGATCAGCCAGAGCGCCACCAGCACGATCGCCGCCCACAGCACCACTTTCCAGAACAGGCTCAGGTAATTACTGACCCCGATCGCATGACCAAAGCCCAATCCCACTGCCAGGACAGCCAGGATTGTATGGGATGCCCGCCAGGGTTCATAGGGGATTCTCAGGGGTTTGCGCCAGATGGTTGTCACCACCATCGTCAGAAATGCCAGGGTTCCCAGCACTGCCATCCTGGCTCTCCAGGGGGCTTGCGGAAAATTCAACAGTTGCAGGTTTTCTGGCTCTGCAATGAACAGGATGATGGGGTGAGCCAGCACCATGAAAAATGCAGCCAGCGAAGTATAGCGGTGAAACTGGAGCAGAATATCAATTCCGTAGGAAGCTTCAATCCGGTTGACGCGGGCAGTGATGACAAACTGAACAGCCATCATCGCCAGCCCAATAAAACCCAATGCGACTGAAAATTCAATCCAGAAATCTCGCCCCTGTGGTACCGGATGCAGTAACAGCACCAGTAGCGGTAAGAGGGTAATCGTCAGGAATACGCCAATCCACATCAGGGCGATCGCGATTGGGCTTTGCATCAACAACCGTCTCATAGGGCTTCTTTTAGCTCCCCTGTTGTGATGCTAGCTGGAATCGGCGGTTCACCTCTGTCCAATTGACCACGTTCCACCAGTTGCTCAGGTATTCTGCCCGCCGGTTTTGATAACGCAGGTAGTAAGCATGTTCCCAGACATCATTCCCCATAATTGGGTAGTTGCCATCCATGATCGGATTGTCCTGATTTGGGGTTGAGACAATCTGGAGTTGCCCCTGGGAATTGCGTACCAACCATACCCAGCCGCTACCAAACTGGTCGCCCCCCGCTTCGTTAAACTGTTTTTTAAAGCTGTCAAAACTACCAAACGATTGATTAATTGCCTGGGCAATTTCACCCGTGGGTTGCCCGCCGCCATCGGGACTCATCAGCCGCCAGAATAGAGTGTGGTTCAGGTGCCCACCGCCATTGTTGCGAACGGTCGTGCGAATCTCCTCCGGAACACTGTTCAGGTCCCGCAGCATCGCTTCTATGCTGCGACTGCGCAAGTCTGACTGTTGCTTCAGGGCATTGTTCAGGTTTTCCACATAAGCGGCATGGTGATTGTCATGGTGCAGTTTCATTGTTTCCGCATCGATCGCCTTTGTCAGTGCCCCATACTCATAGGGCAGAGGCGGCAGTTGTGCTGGATTAGCACTCAATTCAGAATCCGGTTGAGCAACCGGAGGTGAAGGCTGCTGTGCCTGAGGTTCCTGCTGACAGGAGATGAGCAGCATCACCAGCCCAATGGTCAGAATCAAAAACTGAATCGGTTGTCTAAGAAAACGGTTCATAAGCTTAATCTCAAGACTCAATAAAAATTGTTTGGAACAAAAATAGAAATTCGGAATGGCAGTAGTTGAAAGTTAAGAATGCTAAGTGTTAAGAATGAAAAAAAACTCTCTAACTCAAACCTCTCAACTCAAACCTCTCAACTCAAACCTCCCCCCTTTCTGCTGGAACCACCCAAAGGTAAATCGTATGGTCACGGGGCGGACGCTTTAAGCGAACGACGCGATCGGGTTTCCACTCCCGCCCCAGGTCATAGTTATGGGACACAATCCGGGTACCCGGTTTTAACTCCTTTAACAGCTTGGGTCGCAGCATTCGATTGATGCTGGGAAGTAGATAGAGCGTCACTACGGTGGCATTGCTCAGATCGGTTTTGAACAAGTCCTGACGGATAAACTGGGTGCGATCGCCCACCCCGGCAACCTCAGCATTTTTTCGGCTTTCTTCCACTAACCTAGGATTAATCTCTACCCCTACCCCACGGGCACCAAATTTTTGAGCAGCCGTAATCACCACCCGCCCGTCCCCACTGCCGAGGTCATAAACCACATCCTCTCGCCCGACCTCTGCCAATTGCATCATCTCCATGACCACGTCTTCGGGAGTGGAAACATAGGGCACCTGAGCTAAACGCTGGGGTGTTTCCCCGATAGGAAGCGGGTGAACTGCCATCTGGAGAGCCGATGGGAAATAGGGGGGACTACTTGAAGATAATGCCTGCGTAGATTGGGTTTCGTGCCTCAACCCAACGCCCGTATTTAATTCCACTGCATTGGATCCCACCCCCTTACTTAAGAACAGAACGCCCAGAGTGCTACTCAAGAAACCCAGGCTGATAATTGGTAGAGCAGTTTTCAATCGCATCCGAATCCTCACCGGGTAACGCGCAGAATTTTGTCCTGGGCAGCGGGGCAACTTCCCCGCCCATCGCAGTTGCTGGTCGAGATGTACAGTTCCCCGTCGGGACCCATAATGGCATCTCTCAGCCGTCCCTGGCTCCCTTGCAAATACACCTCATGGCGCTGCACCTGCTGGGGCGATTGGGGATCAAACACAATCCGTTGCAGATGCTCTGAGCGGAGAGTTGGCACGATTAAGCTGCCCTTCCATTCGGGAATGGCATTGCCCGTGTAGACCGCCGCACCACCGGGAGGAGCAGCCTGCCGCCAGACGATGGAGGGAGTCACTAACCCCTGCGCCGATTCACATCGATAGATTTGGGGCCAGCCCAAATTATCTCCAGATCGGGCAACACTGACCTTGTCGTGTCCGCTTCTACCCAACTCGCCACTGGGACCATGATCCGTCACCCAGAGGGTGGATTCATTAAACCAGTCAAATCCCTGCGTGTTGCGAATCCCGGTAATGTAAACCGGGTTGTTGGCAAAGGGATTATCCCCCGGCACTTCGCCATCGGGTGTGACCCGCAAAATCTTTCCTGCCAGACTGTTCCGATCCTGGGAAATATCTGGATCTCTGGCATCGCCCGTGCCGATGTAGAGCATGCCATCGGGACCAAACCGAATGCGCCCACCATTGTGATAGAGAGCAACAGGAATGTTGTCGAGAATAACGCGATCGCGAGTCGCACTCAAACCATCCTGGGACAACTGCCAGCGTTCGACTCGATTCACCGGCGAACCGTTGGCATCCGCTGTGTAGTACACATAAAATAGGCGATTGCTGGCAATCTCAGGATGGGCGGCAATCCCCAATAAGCCGCCCTCTCCACTGTCGGTGACTTGAATCGTAGCAACGGGTTGGGTCCGCAGGTTGCCATTCTGCACCAACCGAACCCGCCCCGGTCGTTCTGTCACCAGCATATTCCCATTCGGCAGAAAGGCAATTCCCCAGGGCACTTCCAGCCCAGTTGCCACCTCTTCAACCCGCACATTCACTTGCCCCTGAGGACCAAAACCGCTCTCCACCAGATTACAGGTAGCCGTTTGAGCAACGGTTTGAGCAGAGGTTGCCTGGGGTGAACTGGCAGTCGGTTGTTCAGTCGTTTCCGGCTTAGTTGCCTGGGGTTGGGGGCGATCGCAGGCAGTCAAGCCCATCGCCCCAATCATTAAACCCGTTGTAAAAATGCTCGTCAGTTTCATACCTTCAACTCAAATGGTTGGTGTTGTGTGCCGGTACTCGCTTTTGGGCTAACTCAGGCAGGTTGACCTGATCCTTAGCTTCAATTACAAATGTGACAGGAAAATGACAGATCGATGCAGCAGCCAGAGGGGGTAGAGGGTGTTGCTAAATAGCAAGTATGAATTGAAAGTCTTCAATTCATACAACCTTTAATTCATACCCAGAATCAGCAACGCCGAAGTCGAGAGATGGAGGAACAAGAGGACCCCTGACACCTTTTACCCGATCGCCACCCTTTTTTGTGGCATCCAGGGTTGCCATGCCTGTTGTTGAACATTGATTTTACCGGACATAACGGAGGCATCCCAGTGGGTCTGGTCGCCATCTCGCCAGAATTTCAGGTCTACCTTGGCATCACCGATCTCGACATTTCGTAGGGTAATATCGGGTAGCCAATCGGGCAAATTCGGATCAACATAAAGGCAACCCTGGGGAGCATTTGCCTGTAATCCCAGGATTGCCTGAAGCAATTGGAAAATCGAAGCGGCAGCCCATGCCTGGGGAACGTTTGCCTCGCTGTAAGGCACCGGAAAAGTGCCTGGTTTGCGCTCAATCCCTGCATATAATTCTGGAATCCGATACGCCGCAAAATACTTTGCCGCATCAAAAATCCCATACGCTACCTGACTCACCGCTTCGCTAAAACCGTAGCGCTTGAAGCCAAGGGCAATGAGGCTATTGTCATGGGGCCAGATAGAGCCGAGATGGTAGGAAAAAGGATTGTAGGCAGGGTTGTGGGTAGACAGGGTACGAATGCCCCAACCGCTCCACATATCGGGTTGCAGGAAGCGATCGACCACGGTAGCTGCCCGTTCGTGGCTGATCAGCCCGCTCCAAAGGCAGTGCCCCACACTAGATGAAATGCTTTTAACCGGGTGCTTTTCTGGATCGAGGGCAAAGGCATAGAAGCCAATGTCATCACACCAGAAGTGTTGCTCAAACTGCTTCTGGAGTTTGGCTGCTTTTTGGTGCAGGGCGGCAGCGCGATCGCCCTCTCCCAAAAACTCAAACACCTCTGCCATGCGCATCCAGGCATCAAACACGTAGCCTTGAAGTTCACACAAGCCTTTCGGTGCCTTCACCTGACTGCCATCGGGATAGACGATCGCATCCCCAGAATCTTTCCAACCCTGGTTTTCAATCCCTTGATCAGAGCGAGTTTTGTACTCCTGAAAACCATCTCCATCCAGATCACCGTAGCGATCGATCCACTCCAGGCAACCCAGAATCGTATCCCGGTATTCCCGCAACAGGGAATCTTCACCCAGCCACTTCCAGGTTTCATGGAGCGTAATCAGAAACAATGGGGTGGCATCGGCAGTGCCGTAATAGGGTGTATGGGGAATTTTCTTGAAATAAGCTAATTCGCCCCGTCGCATTTCGTGCAGAATTTTCCCCGGTTGGGCATCCCGCCAATCATCAACTTCCGTTGCCTGCCATTGAGCCAACTTTTTCAGGGCACCGTGAGCCAGCCCCGGATGAACAATCATACTTTGCAGACTGACAATTAAACTGTCCCGTCCAAATAGGGTGACAAACTTTGGCACCCCTGCTGCCGGAATCCAGATATCCGCTCCCATGTCGTAGTCAAATAGCCGCAGTGAACCCACATCTTCCACCGATTGGCGATGAATTCGCTTCACATCTTCATTAGAAGAATCGATATCGGTTGCGCTATCTAACCACTGGCAGTGTAGTCGTTCAATATCTGTATTAATGGTGCTGGCATCCACCGCAGAGTCATAACAAAAATTTAATTGATTACGGATATGCTCGTTGTCAGCCAGAATGTAACTACCGCAGGTATGCCACACCTGTCCCGGTTCTAGTTCAATGTCAAATATAATGCGGCCATTGGCATAGTGGGGTTGGGAAGAGCAATTGTTCAGGCAATAGGTTAGACCTCGGTAAAAATCTTCATTACAAAACCGGGTGGATAGCTTCTGGGTTGCTTCATCCCACCGAGTTTCAATCCGCCCCCGCCGTACAAAATTGCGTGAGTGAACTTCAAAAATATCGGCAAAGTCCGATCGCAGCGCAATTTCCAAATTGAACCGAACCGGCTTCAACCCGTAGTTAATCACATCAAGATCCTCATGGATGCCGTGCTCCACAACACGGCTCATGATCAGGGAGATCGTTCCTTCCTTAATCACCCCGTCTCTTGAGGTGAAATTGGGATTGGTGAGATAGACCCGTGCCGCGTAATAGGTGGTTGTGGAGGATGTTAACCGCTGCCAGGGATGACCATCAATGTAGCAGGCATAATAGCTCAAAAAGCGCGTGTCGTCGGAGAAGATGCCCAGGTGCCCATCGGGGTTGATCTGCCCATCCAGGTCCGTAACCATGAAGGTACTGCCGTGGTTAATCGTCAGAATGGGGGGACCCACACTAATTCGCATATTTCCATCCTCCTCGCAGTCAGTCTATCCCTGGTTCCACCATCGTTAGAAAATGTGACCAAAAAGTGACAGGTAAGGGCGATCGAGTTGTTAACAATACACTCATTCAGTGGATATAGCGTTTTTGAATCCAGTGAGGTACATGGATAGCCGTAGAATCCTTGAGTCAAACAGATGAGATGTACCTCACCCAGAAAGGAAACGCTATGAATCTATTTTCGATCTACTAACTCTCCACCGGAACAGTGACTACAAAGGTTGTTCCAGAACCCAATTCACTGGTAAAGCGAATGTTGCCATTGTGAGCATCAATGCAATGTTTGACAATTGCCAAACCTAACCCGGTGCCTGCAATGGTGCCCACGTTTTTTGCCCGGTGGAATGCTTCAAACAAGCGGTGCCGTTCTTCAACGGGGATGCCAATACCCTGGTCTTTGACCTGGAAAATCACTGTTTCTGCCTCGCAAGCAAGTTCAAA
Source organism: Kovacikia sp. CALU 1929 (assembly GCF_056784235.1). Classification (NCBI taxonomy): domain Bacteria; kingdom Bacillati; phylum Cyanobacteriota; class Cyanophyceae; order Leptolyngbyales; family Leptolyngbyaceae; genus Kovacikia; species Kovacikia sp. CALU 1929. The sequence continues at coordinate 34,431 of NZ_JBXBCF010000078.1, read as the reverse complement.
CTGGATGGTGCTGCCAGCGGGGGAATATTTCACAGCATTGGAGAGCAGATTGGTCAAAATCTGACGTAGCAGTTTCTCATCTACTTGAGCGATCGCCTGGGGGCAATGACTGAAAAAGTCAATTTTGTGCTTTTTACCCACACTGACTTGAATCTGTGATGTTAGATCGTGACAAAACCGGGTCAAATCCAGCAGGTTGGGGTTGAACTCTAATCGATCTGCCTCGGCTTGACCGATTAACAATATGTCCTCCAACAATTGGGTCATGTGCTGAACGGTATTTTGAATCAGGTGGAGTTGATCCAACCGTTCTGTTTCAGTCCATTGATGCCCGTAGTACTCCAACAACTCTGCCGACGACAGAATCGTGCTGAGGGGGGTACGAAATTCATGGGAGGTCATGGCAACGAAGCGAGTTTTGAGTTCGCTCAATTCCCTCTCTTTTTCCAGGGTTTTGAGCAATTCCTCTTCAAGCTGTTTGCGATGGCTGATATTCCGCTGGATAGCGACCCAGTGAGTGTACCATCCGTTCTGATCGGCAACGGGGGTGATGCTCAGTTCAACCCAAAATTCTGAGCCATCTTTACGGTAGTTAATCAGTTCAACCACAATGGGTTGCCAGGTTTCCAGGGCAGCTCGAATCTTATTCAGGGTTGCCCGGTTTGTGCTTGCCCCTTGCAGAATTCGGGGAGTTTTACCCAGCACCTCTTCTAAGGTGTAGCCCGTCAGGCGGCTAAATGCCTCGTTCACATAAACAATTTGGGGACCGGGCGGGTTGAGCGGTTCGGCTTCGGTAATCAGGACGGCATCATTAGCATTGACTACGACAGACTCTAACAATCGTAGACGTTCCTGCTGTTGCTTACGTCGGGTGATATCTTCGGCAATTCCGGCAACGAGATGAACCTCGCCCAGGTCATTTTTGATCGGAAAGGCGCGATCGCGAATCCAGCGAACGTCCCCGTTTTGCCGCAGAATACGGTACTCCTGGTCGGTAGTATCCATCGTGTTAACCGAAGCCGCAATCACCCGATCTCGATCCTCAGGGTGAATAACTGACATCCAGGACTGACCCTGTTGATAAAGGCTGTCACAGGTACAGCCCCAGATTTGCTCATAGGCAGGGCTGACATAGACAATCTGATTTTTCTGTGGGTCACGCATCCAGAAAACTTGTTTGATATTTTCAGTCAACTGCCTGAACCGCTCTTCGCTGTCGCGGAGGGCCTGCCACAGATAAGCCTGGGACAGGGCAATGCTGACCTGGTGTGCCAGTTGTTGCAGTAAGTCAACTTCAAACTCAGTCCAGTGCCGGATTTTATGGCACTGATGGGCAATAATTAACCCCCAAAGTTTGTTGCCCTGAACCAGCGGCACCACCAGCTTTGCTCTCACCTTCAACTGGCGCAGAAATTCGGTGTGACAGGGCGTGAGATTGGCGGTTTCAATATCATCGATGCTGCGAATTCTGCCCTGGAGAAAAAGGGCATGATGCTCACTAGGAAACACTTCCGGCAGAAAGGTTTCTCCGACTAAACTGGTCAAACCGGAGGTGGCAGACTCATTCAAAACAACCCCCGTGTCGTCGGGTCGCAGATGGTAAATTAGAACCCGGTCTGCCCCCAGTAATTCTCGCACCTCAGTGACAGTGGTTTGCAGGATTTGCTCTAGATCGAAGGAATGGCGAATTTTGAGCGTAATATCGGCAAACAGGCGCGATCGCAACCCCTGCCGCTCCAGTTCCTCCTCTGCTAGCTTACGTTCCGTTACATCCAGTACCAGAGTCAGGATTGATACCACATTTCCGGCTTCGTCTTGCAAGACCGAGTTGTACCATTCACAGTAAACAACCGAACCATCTTTTCGATAGTTGCGGTTAAAGGAAACCAGCCGCTGTACAGAGGTGGTAAACAATTCGCTGACTACCTGGTTGACGATCTTCTGGTCATCCCCATGAACAAAGGTAAACTCCTGGTTAATCGGCTTACCCAGGACTTCTTCTGCCGTCCAGCCAAAGATGTTTTCTGCCTCCCGTGACCAGCGCGTCACACGGGTATCGGCATCCCACTCAATCACTCCCAGGGGTGAGTTCTCAACATGAAAGTTGAGTTGTTGGAGGGCATTCTGAAGCTGCTTTTGAGTGTGTTTGCGTTCAGTAATGTCCGAAAAGGATGTCACCACGGCATAGGGTTTCGTCTCACCTCTCCGCAACAGGGGTTGGGAATTCATTCTGACCCAGACCAAATTGCCCTGGGGCTGATAGATACCCATTGCCACCCCTGTGCAGGGCAGCCCCGTGTGCAGGCTTACCGTAGCGGGATGCATCTGGCGCGGGAAAGGTCCACCGTCTTCACGAATGGTGGATGGGTCTGGGGCAAGGGAATTAGCCCCCAAAATTTCTCTGCTTGGACGACCGAGAATCCTTTCCGCGCTTGGATTACAGGCTTGAATAATACCGCTAGCATCTTGCAGCACAACCCCTTCCTGTAGTGCCAGTACAACTGACTGATAACGGCTTTCGGTTTCTTGCAGGGCAACGGCAGTTTGGCGACGGCGACTGGACTCCTTTTCTAATTGGTCGATCGCCCCCCGCAGTTCGGACGTTCGCTGTTTAATCAGGATTTCCAGTTTTTCATTGGTTTGTTGCAGAATGGCTTCTAGCTGTTTTTGGGGAGTTGTGTCAAGCACAAACCCAATGATCCGCTCTCCTGGTTCTTCCAACAGAGCGCAACCAATCAGCACCGAGACTCGACTGCCATCTTTACGGATGTATTGCTTTTCCCAGGGGGATGCCACCCCGGTCGTTCTTAACTGCTGAGTCGCCAATTCATCCAGATAAAGCTGCTCCGGTGGAGTGATAGTATCCCAGCGCAATTGCCCCGATCTCAGGTCTTCACGGGCATACCCCACAATGTTTAAAAACGCATCGTTGGCATCCAGAATGCGTCCATTGTTTTCACTGAAAATAATGCCAATGATGTTGGCATCTGCTATACGACGGAAGCGGATTTCACTCTGACGCAAAAACTCCTGGGCTTTCTGATGGTCGGCTTCACGCTGTTGGCGATCGATCACCGTTCCCATGACCCGACAGGCTGCCATGACGATGTCCTGATGGGGAAAACCCCTAGGCTGCTCCAGGTTGCGGCATTCCAGGGTCAACACGCCCACCACGGTTTGATCAACCGTCCGAATCGGAAAGATGCCCAGGTTCCCAAGATTGAGCGCACGAAATCGGTCTACGGCATTGGGATGGTTAGCATACTGTTCAACAAAGACAGGTTCGCCGGTTTCCACAACCCGCCACAGAATTCCCTGCCCGTAGGGAATGGCTTGTTCTGCCACCGTTTGCAGTTCGGCAACCAGAGGTTCTCCATAGGTTGCAATGAACTGGGCAGAAATTTCATTCAGGATTAGGGTCGCGTAACAAGTATCTTCCGTCCTTTGAATTAGCTTGATGTCTCCAAAGCTGGCTCCGGTTGCCTGAACCAGATGTTGGAGAGCAAATTTGCCCAGGTCGTGGAGGCTATTGACAGTCAGCCGCTCGGTCAGCTCCAACAGAAAGGGCACCCAATCCGGGTTGTTGGAATGAGGGGGATGGTCACCTGACGGTATTACCGGCGCATCTAAACTCATAGCAAAGATTGATTGATATAACCTGGCCGCATCGCACCATAACCGGCACGATCGCCGGAAAGTGTGCTCTGTAGCAAGTACTCAGCAGCACTCATCCCATCACTTAGACATTCTGTGATTGGTTGAACGTTTGCGTGTTTCAACGTTGCAAGCAGCATCTCCAAAATGTCTCACCCATACAGGTGATCGCTATAAAACTTGTGGTTCATTCCCCTAGTAAGGACATTCGAACACAAAATCTAACCAGGTTTTTGTTTGGAAAATTATCTATATATAGCAAATGCAGGCGTTTCGACCCGCAGCTTCCGTATTCATCAAGAAGTTTGGTATCTATTTTGACAGAATTTTATCCGAGAGTGCAAACCTGTTCCAGGGTGGGGACAAAGTCTGGGTAGGAGATGGCAGCGGCTTCTGCCCGTTGAATGGTGGTGGTGCCGCTGGCAGTGAGGGCAGCGATCGCCAGACTCATGGCAATTCGGTGATCAGTATAGCTATCGACCTCTGTACCGCTTAGGGGATGACCGCCAGTAATTTCCATCCCATCGGGTAGTTCAGTGATGCTGGCTCCCATCCGGTTCAGTTGATCTGCCATGACCGTGATGCGATCGCTTTCCTTCACCCGCAGTTCCGCCGCATCCTGAATGACGGTGGTGCCCTCGGCAAAGGCAGCGGCTACTGCCAGAACCGGAATTTCATCAATTAACCGGGGAATTAGATCTCCCGCAATGCGACAGGCTTTCAGCGGCAGGCGACCCTCCCCACCTCGATAGCGGACTCGTAAATCGGCAACGGGTTCTCCCGCTACTTCCTGCGCATTTTCCTGGGTAATATCTGCCCCCATCTGTTCCAGGGCTTCCAGTACACCGGTACGGGTGGGGTTGACTCCCACATTTTCTACGGTTAGATCGGAACCAGGCACAATTGCCCCGGCAACTAACCAGAATGCTGCCGAGCTAATATCTCCGGGAACCACCACTGGCTGACCTTGCAACCTGGAGGGACCCGTTACCGTGACGCTACAGGTCTCCGGGTCTACGGTTAAGTCTGCGCCAAAAGCCCTCAGCATCCGTTCACTGTGGTCACGGGAAAGGGCGGGTTCGGTGACAGTAGTTTGCCCATCGGTCATCAACCCAGCCAGCAGGATGCAGGATTTTACCTGGGCAGAGGCTATGGGGGAGTGGTAGTGGATGGGCTGTAAGGTCTGTCCCTGAATTGCCAGCGGTGCCAGGGAACCCTCTTTGCGTCCCCAGATCTGTGCCCCCATTTGCCGCAGGGGGTTGACGACCCGTGACATGGGGCGCGATCGCAAAGAACTGTCTCCTGTCATCGTGAAAAACCTGCCCGCATGGGATGCCAGAATTCCCAGCATCAACCGCAATGTTGTCCCAGAGTTGCCTGCATCCAGAACATCCAGAGGTTCTAACAGTTGCCCCAACCCAATCCCTCGGACGGTTACCTGGTGGGTGTTCAGTTCAGAAATCTCTGCGCCTAGTGCCCGAAAGCATTGGGCAGTACTGCGGGGGTCTTCGCCCAGCAGTAGCCCTTCAATGGTAGTCGTGCCCTCCGCCAGTGCCCCCAACATCAACGCCCGATGGGAAATTGATTTATCTCCTGGTACCCGGATCCGCCCCTGCAAAGAAAGCCCAGACGCTGGTTGGGTAATCGTTAAGTCATGCTGACCTTCAGAAATGTTTAGAAAGATTACATTTGACACGGGCATGGGGATCGAGGGGATCAGATAAACTGACATGGACACACCAGAGTAATCCTATCCTTAGTCGAGACAGCACACAATGAAGTTTCAAGGATGAAGGATGAAGGATGAAGGATCAAGGTTTCTCATGCTGACTCATCATCGCAGACCGGTTTGCCTGTCGTTTATCTCAACCGACTTCCCCATCTGTACGGAAGTTGAAACCGTTGCAACACTCTACCAGAAGGACTATGACCGGTTTCATTTACTGTTAACTGAGCCAGTGATTCGCGATCGCGAGTTCGATCAGGATGGACAGGAAATCCCTGCTATGCCCTACGGTGAAACCCCCAGACTGCTATGGCTGGAGTTTTCTCCTTACCGGGTCATCTTGACCATGCAGGGAAACGGACAGTTTAGCTATCGGCATCTACTGGAGCGGGGAGTATACGGGCTGAGCCGCTACTGGCTGCATAGCGACACTTCCAAAGAAAACCATCAGCTTTCCCTGCGCAACTATACCCGCAACCTGGTTTTGGAAGGCAATCCCCTGCCCGACTTTTTCCGGATTGAATATGAACTCTGGTCTGAAAAGGTTGCTTTAGGGCATTACGTGATTAATCTGGAGATTCATCATTAGGGGAATGGGGTAGAGGGGAAGTTGAGAGTTGAGAGTTGAAAGTTGGGGAATGAAGTTGTTTGTCCTATGTCATCTGTCCTTTGTCATTTGTAAAAACCAACTGACCAATGACCAACTTCTAACAACTAACAACTATATAACTCCCCTCACCTAAAAACTAAAATGTAAACGTCGTCCGGACCACTCCCATCAAAATATCGTTGTTGTTGCTGTTATGTTCGGGCGCGGTGAGCCAGATCAGACCGGGAGTAATGGCGATGTTGTCTGTAAGCTGGAATTGATAAAAGGCCTCCACATGCAGGGATGTGTCCAGGTCTTCGGGCAGGGCTGCATTGAGGTTGCCACGCACATTGGTGACTCTAGGTTCCATCCCTACCAGAACACCCCCCACACTACCCTTTTTACCCAGGTCAGGAAAGGCAAGACCGACCATCCAGTTCCAGATATTGGCATCTCCTCTGAGTCCGCTTGCCAGCGATCGCGCTTTGGTATAGCCCGCGGAACCATTCAGCACAATTCCAGGGGTGATCTGGAAAGATGCGCCTACCCCATAGGCATTGCTAGAAAAGGGCAAGCCTCCCGTGAAATTGACAAAGTTTGCCTGGTTACTGCCGGTTTCGCCAGCAACGGAAAAGTCGGTTTTGTAGGAGTGGATATAGGTCAACCCGAACTGAAGCCGCTCAGATGGGGTGATGGTCAGTTGGGCGATCGCCCCGTAGGGACCGTTGAACAGACCATTCTTGGCAAAGGGCAGGTTGGCGGCTCCGGTGCCATTATCCGCCAGGTAGCCAACCCCCAGTTCAAAGACGTTGCCAAAGGTATGGCTGATGCCAATGCCGGAACCACCCATGAGATAGTAAATTGGGTTGCGAGTCGCAAAATGCGACAATGCCCCAAAACCGCCATCGCCATCAAAGAAAGGATTGATGGTGGGAATAAAGTCATCCGTTGCCCCGGCATTGGCTTCGAGAGTAACGGTGGTGTTCTCGCCAACCGGGAACTGGTACAGCAGGGTATCAATGCCAACTTGATTACCACTGTCGGCATTGATCCGGAGGGAGCCTTCCGGGGTCAGGGTGACGGGACCAAATAAGTCCAAATTGCCTGCCTGAAGTCGGGTTCTCAGCAAATCTCTGCCAGTGAAGCTGGTGTCAAAGTTGAGGCGCACGCGATCGCCCAGGACTGGAACCCGATCAATCCTGTCTCCAACGGCATTCTGTCCGGTGGCAATCCCCGCCAGGGCAAAGATCACCTCGCCGTTCAGCTTGGTAGTTGTGGAAAACTGCTGGCGCTCCAGGGTGGCGGTGCGGGCTTCCAGGGCATCAACTCGACCCCGCAGGACTGCCAGTTCCGCCGCAAACTCTTCTTGAAGGCGTTGCAAAATAGCAAGGTCTTCCTTTTTCACCAGATCAGCCGTACCGGCGGCAATTAGCTCGTTGATCCTGTCCATGCAGGCATTCATGCCTGCGGCAAACTCATAACGGGTCATTGCCTGATTACCCCGGTAGGTGCGATCGGGATAGCCAACAATACAGCCGTAACGTTCCACCAGGGATTGCAACGCCTGAAATGCCCAATCCGTTGGACGCACATCTGTCAACTGAGAAACAGACTTAACCTGCCCCATGACATTTTTGGAGCGATCGCCTATCGGCGCAGACTCCAACTGCGATATCGACATGACTCGACCACTCATTCCACGGGTGTCTCCTTGAGGTACCGCCATTAAGGGATCGGTAACATTTGCCAGAGCGAGTTGAGCGATGGCTGGCAGTTGCTGAGCTGTCGCATCCGTTGCTGCCAATCCCAAAACAACAGGGCTGAAAACCGCAGGGCTAAGTACCAACCAGTTAAAAAAATACTTCTTCATAATTCCGTTTTACTCACACCAAATACACACTGAACACGCAAGCTAAAAAAACCTCAGTCAGCACTGTTTCAATTAACAGATGCCTTCTTTTTTTGGGGGGAAGCGCTGCTCAAGAGCATGAGCAATTTCCATTACCCATAATTTCGAGAATCATAATCATTCTCGTTTAAGCTGAGTTTACCAGATCAAACCATAAAGGCAAAATCAGCTAGAAGCTATCCCCCTCCCCCGGTTCAGCTAACGATCAGATGGAGGTTCTTGTTGAGATAGGGTGATGTTTCAAAGGTGCGGTCGGTGTCTGGTAGGGGCATTGCATTGCATTGCCCCTACGGAACGCAAACAACAGATCTAGAACTACCTTGTTGAGATAGGTCTGTCCTGGATGTCTGGATTTATGGACAAAATCCCCAACTTTTCCAAAAAAATGGGGATCTAGAAGGTGTACCAAGGAGTGCTCAAAAGGACTGATCGCTGAAGGGATAGGGATAGGTTGGCATCTTGCCAGACCAGCGTAACAGCACCACTTCTTCCCGCACTTGCTCTTTGGTTACGGTGGCGGCACGGGTACGAAATAGGTCAATCCCAATCACCTCATAACCCAGTCCTTCAGCAATCTCTGCCAGAAGCTCCCCCGTCCGAATCATGACTCGCAGGTAGGAGTTTTGATCGCCCACAACGTAAGCCAGTTGAGCGCCAGCACATAGGCGATGGCGTAAGTCTGCCAGATGTTTTGCCATCCCACCAAAATAGAGTTTGACGGCTCGATGGTATAACTTCTCAAACCCACTCGTTTTGCCTAGAGCCAAACGGCGTTCTTCAATTTCTTGAGCAATTCTTTGAATGTCTAAATGCCTGGATACCCAGCGATCGTCGGCATCCACCTTGAACACATTGCGAGTATTGGAACGAATCAGCCCTTCTTTAAAGCTCCGCAATTCTGCCCTATTTTTGATGAAACCTAGTAACACGGATTCCAATCGAGTCGTGCGGGTGTAATCTTTTTCGTTGGGATAGGGAGGCGAGGTAATCACCGCATGGATGGAAGGGGATTCCAAAACCTGAAGAATCTGGCGAGAGTCTGCCCGGTGTATGGTTGCAGGGGCAGTGCCCAAACTTTTTAACTGATTCAAATCCTGAACCATTGCAGCCACTTCTTGCAGCCACAGCTCGATCGCCGGGGCATCGGTTTTTGCCTTCCCAATCCCCACCTCCGGACCAAACCGCAGATTGCTGATGGATGTTACCAGGGCTTTGGCAAGTGCCAGTTCTAAATGTTGCGTATACCTCTGATCAGGAGCCTGTCTGATTTGTTCCAGAAGCACTAAGGTTTTGTGCAGAGGCAGCGGACTGATCGAGTTTGCCAGGATCAGCTTCTGGCTTTCCGCTGGCAGGGTGCGGAGCGGTTCCGGCGATCGCTGAATTTCTGCCGTCGCCACTGCCCCAATCTGCATCGCAGTTTCCATCAGCCCATCGGGATCAGGAGTCCAGTCCAGTTTTACAGAACCGGCAAACCATGCCATTGGATTTGCCTCAACCCCAACGCTGGCAATCCCCTGTTTTTTACACTCCACAACCGTTGTGCCAGTCCCACAGAAGGGGTCAAGCACCTGATCTCGCCGATCAATGGCAAACCTATGCAAATAGTCCTGAACCAGATGGGGCGGAAAGGAGAGGACAAAGCGGTACCAGTCGTGGGCAGCTTTATCTTGGGCACGAATCTGATTTAGTTCAGAATTGCCCTGAACTGGGGACTCGGATTTCAACGGACTTATGGACACTATCTCTGGAGTATCTCTACTTGAAAGTTGCATTCTAATGGAGCGATCGCCTTGATGCAACTTCGTTAGTTGGTGTGAGGTGTGAGGGACGAAGAGGTAAGGTTTGTGTTTTCTAATTTCCCCTGGCGTGAATGGCTACCGCTATCGTTATCGCCTCTGGAAAACGACTGATAGGTTATTGGCTGGCATGGCGATCGTCCTGATGGGAGTCAAATTTTGAGCCTGAGCAGCCGCAACCACTGCCTCCAGGTCACGCACGCCCCAGTCAGGATGCTGCATTTGCAGGCTCTCATCGAATGCTTCATTACTGGGGGCTGTGTGGCAACCGTTTTGCTTATAAGGTCCATACAGGTAAAGAATGCCGCCAGCGGGCAAAATTCGTCCTGCACCTGCCATTAAGCCCAAACAAGCAGCCCAGGGAGCAATGTGAATCATGTTGATGTTGGCGATCGCCCTGATCGGTTGCCGCTTTAGATCCAGTCCAGCTAACGACTCTGGTAGTGGAGTTTGTTCAACCAGCCAGACGCGATCGCACACATCCAGAGCGATCGGATGAAGCAAGTTCTCTACCGGGGAATGGTTACGCCACGCTTCAATACTGGCTCGTGCAACCGGATTGGGATCGGATGGTAGCCACTTCCGGGGATGAAGTCGGGGTGCAAAAAAGACGGCATGTTCTCCGGTACCGCTGGAGATTTCTAATACGGTGCCAGACGGCGGCAGGACTTGTAAAAGCACCTCTAGAATTGGCTCTCGGTTACGCTGGGTAGCAGGGGCGTATTGGCGGGCGTTGGAATGGGACATTGATTTGGAGATGTAAGGTGTGAGGTTTTGAAAACCTCGGAGGTCTAAGCTTGTGCTGCGGGACATTCTAAACCACGTCCAAACCCAATGAGCAACTCGGTAGCCTGAATCCCCGTAACTTAAGATCCCGGGTGTCTATGAAATATTGTTTCAGCCAGCCAAATTAATCCCAACAATACACCGGGGATCTGAGGATGATCCTTGATCCCATACCCAACTTAAAACCTGGAGTTCCCTCACCCTGCTATCCTGAAATCTGGAGCACATTTAGACTTGGTTCATGCCAGCACTCAGTACGCCCGTTACCCCCCTAGCCTTTCCCCTGACAGCCGTTGTGGGTCAGGAGGCAATTAAGCTTGCCCTGCTGCTCTCAGCCATTGATCCGGGGCTGGGAGGCGTTGTGATCGCTGGACGGCGTGGTACTGCTAAGTCAGTGATGGCGAGGGCTTTACATGCGCTGCTGCCGCCGATTGAGATTGTCCAAGGCTCTCTTAATTGCGATCCCCAAACTCCTGGAGAGTGGGATGATGAAACCCTGGAAAAGGTGAGCACAGAAAACGGTGAGGTGCCGACTGACATTCCCACTGAAATTATTCCTGCCCCCTTTATCCAAATTCCCCTGGGTGTGACAGAGGATCGGTTGCTGGGTTCGGTGGATGTGAGCCAGTCAATTAAACAAGGAGATACGGTTTTCCAACCGGGGTTATTGGCAGAGGCTCACCGGGGGGTGCTGTATGTGGATGAAATTAACCTGCTGGATGACCAGATTTCTAACCTGTTGCTGACGGTTTTAACCGATGGGCGCAACCAGATTGAGCGGGAGGGTATTAGCTTTCAACACCCGTGTAAACCGCTACTGGTGGCAACTTATAATCCAGAAGAAGGGGACTTGCGGAATCATTTGCTGGATCGAATTGCGATCGCCCTTTCTGCCGATATAGAACTGGGGATTGGCGATCGGGTTCAGGCAGTTGAGCTAGCCACCCGCTACTCTAATGACCCTAAAGAATTTCTGGCACAGTACAGCGAAGATCTGGATTCCCTGAAGACTCAGATCATCCTGGCGCGGGAATGGCTGAAGGATGTGCAAATCAAGCTAGAGCAAATTGAATATTTGGTGACTGAAGCGGTGCGTGGAAATGTCCAGGGGCACCGGGCAGAACTATTTGCGATTCGGGTTGCCAAAGCCCATGCGGCTTTGGAAGGGCGGACTGAGGTGACGGCTGATGACCTGCGCCGTGCGGTTCAACTGGTCATTATTCCCCGCTCCATCATTACCCCACCTCCACCGGAACAGGAGCAACCACCACCGCCACCACCGCCACCGCCCGATCAAACCGAAGATTCGGAACAGGAGCAGGACGACAAAGAAGAAAATGAAGACCAGGAAGATCAGCAGCAAGACCCACCCAGCATTCCAGAGGAATTCGTCTTTGATGCGGAAGGGGTCATCCTCGATCCGGAGGTCCTTTACTTTGCTCAGATGGCAACCCGTCAGGGCAAATCGGGGAGCCGTACCCTGATTCTTTCCGAAGATCGGGGGCGCTATATCAAACCGATGCTACCCAAAGGGAAAGTGCGCCGAATAGCTGTAGATGCCACCTTACGAGCCGCTGCCCCCTACCAAAAAGCCCGCCGACAGCGGGCAAGTACTTCTCATCCTTCTCCTACCTCCTATTCCCCATCCCCTTCCCGTAAGCGAGTCTTTGTCGAACAAAGTGACATCCGCACTAAGCGGCTAGCCCGCAAGGCAGGAGCGCTCGTTGTGTTTGTGGTCGATGCCTCTGGCTCCATGGCATTGAACCGGATGCAGTCGGCAAAGGGAGCTGTCCTGCGATTGCTGACCGAGGCATACCAGAACCGGGACCAGGTTTCCCTGATTCCGTTTCGGGGAGAACAGGCGGAGGTGTTGTTGCCCCCCACCCGTTCGATTGAAGCTGCCAAACGGCGATTAGATCGGCTGCCCTGTGGTGGGGGGTCTCCCCTGGCACACGGTTTAACGCAAGCGGTTCGGGTAGGGATGAATGCCAAGCAGTCTGGAGATATTGGTCAGGTGGTGATTGTGGCAATTACCGACGGACGGGGTAACATTCCGCTGGCACGATCGCTGGGTGAAACTATCCCGGAAGGCGAAAAGCCCGACATCAAAGCTGAATTGCTGGACATCGCAGTAAAGATCCGTGCCCTCAACATTCAGCTATTGGTGATTGACACGGAGAATAAGTTCATCTCTACCGGGTTTGCTAAGGAACTGGCACAGAAAGCAGGGGGCAGGTATTACCACTTACCGAAGGCAACGGATCAGGCGATCGCTGGGTTAGCCCAGACTGCGATCGCGGATATGAAAGCCCGTTAAGGAACAACGATGGGTTGCTATCGCCCGCGCAGATAGCGCACGAACGTAATCGCTAACCAGCCCAGAAGCGAATAAACTGCGATCGCAACCAAAACATTCACATCAAAAATGCTCGCCCCACCCCCGGTCACGGGGCTAATAAACAGCGTCGAAAATGGAGCCACAAAAGGCTCTGATAGATTGAGAATGAATTGGGCGAAGGTGTTTTCTGTATTGGCTCCCAGCAGCCGTAGCAGAAATCGCATGATCAGTAAAATAATCAGCAGACTCACCAGCAGTGAAATGCTGTTAACAATCCAGGCAAAAGTCGCACTTCTTTTCGCGGCTTCAAGGCGTTTTTCTTCCTGTCGCAGTTGAAATGCTTCCTCTTCCTGAGAAAGTTCCCGCCGTTTCTCAAAGTTATTAGGGTCGTCTGGTAGCTGGCTCATGGTTGAGATACGTTAAATTGAATGGTTTGTTATGAGAAGTGGTAGGAGTTGAGAGTTGAAAGTTGAGAATTCAAAGTCTTGTTAACTGCCGACCCTGACTTCTGACTAACCAACTAACAACCAACAACTGACCACTAACCTCCCATTACCTGTTACCCATTATCCATAAACTTCAAAATTCTCAACTCTTAATTCTCTGCACCCGACACCAGTTATAACGTTTCCTTTCTGGGTGAGGTACATCTTATCTGTTTGACTCAAGGATTCTACGGCTATCCATGTACCTCACTGGATTCAAAAACGCTATATTCAGACCGATTCCATTCCCTCTCACCACTTATACCAGCGTTAATTCAGGGATGGGCAGGGGCATAATGGGGGAGGTATTCTCTATTTTTCTCTTAGCGAGATATGGCAAGTTACCCGCCGGACAAGCCCTGCGGCTTTGAACAGACTTCTTCGCAGACAGAGCAGGGCACAAGCTTTGATGGGCTGCTGCATCCATCCATGCAATCAGTTCCAATGGATCCTATGCAGACATTGATTGAGTACTGCCCTGCGGCGATCGCCCTGCTGGATCGGGATCTGCGCTATTTGCTGGTCAGTCGTCAGTGGCAGGAAAACTTTGGACTGGGCGATCGCGACCTGCGGGGATACTTGCATTACGACCTATTTCCAGAAGCAATTCGGTGGCAGGCTATTTACCAACAGGGCTTGGCGGGTGAGATCGAGCGCTGCGATGAAGACTCGTTTAGCCGTTCCGATGGCACGATTGATTGGCTCCGATGGGAAATACGCCCCTGGTACAACAGTGCAGGCGAAATTGGCGGACTGGTCATGTTCGCAGAATTGATTACTCAGCGTCGGTTGGCAGAACAGTCTTTGCAGCAGGCAAATGAAGACCTGGAGGAGCGGGTTGAAGAGCGCACGGCTGAATTGCAGCAAACCATTGAGCGCTTGCAAGCCGAAATTTGGGAACGCAACGCTGCTCAACGGAATCGGGAGCAGGCAGAGGAAGAACGCGATCGCTTCTTCAATCTTTCTCCCGATATGCTTTGCATTGCTGGATTTGACGGTTACTTCAAGCGGGTCAATCCTTCCTTCGAGCGGATTTTAGGCTATACAACTGAGGAACTGCTGACAAAACCGTTTCTTGAATTGGTTCACCCCGATGACCGTCCAGCAACCCTTACTCAGGTCACTGCCCTATCCCAGGGAGAGGAGATTGTTCGGTTTGAAAACCGCTACCGCTGTAAAAATGGCTCCTACCGCTGGCTTTCCTGGACATCTACTCCTCACACTGAGGATCAATTAATTTATGCAACTGCCCGTGATGTCAGCGATCGCAAACGAGATGAGTCTGAACGAAGGCTGGCAGCTCAAAAACTAAGGGAGTCTCAGCAACGGTTAGAATTATTGATTCAGCAAACCCCGATCGCCATCATTGAATGGAATCAAAATTTTGAAGTAACGGAATGGAACCTGGCAGCAGAAAACATTTTCGGCTATGGCAAAGAGGAGGTTCTGGGTCGTCGGCTTGATTTTCTCATCCCTCAAGCGGCTAAACAAGACATTCATCAACTCATCCAGCTACTTTTGAGCCAGCAAAGCGGCAATGTCCATGTGAATGAGAACCTGACGAAGGATGGGCGTACCATTATTTGTGAGTGGCATAATACGCCGCTGGTCAATTCTAGCGGTGAACTGATCAGCGTTGCCTCCTTGGGAATTGATATCACAGAGCGGAAGCAGGCAGAAGCCGCGCTGAGAGAAAGTGAAGCCAGACATCGGGCACTGTTGGAGGCAATCCCTGACCTGCTATTCCGCTACAATCGGCAAGGTGTTCACCTTGACTTTTTTCCTTCCAGAGAATGGAATACCATTGTTGAGCCAGAGCTATTTCTGGGTAAACCGCTGGATCAGGTACTGCCGATTGAAGTTGCCCGAAAAATTGTGGCGGCAATTAATACGGCACTAGATAGTGGCACTATTCAGTTAATTGAATATCAACTCGAATTCGACGGTAACGTCAACGACTATGAAGCTCGCATCGTCACCAGCGGAGAAAACGAAGTCACAACCATTGTTCGCAATATCAGTGAACAAAAGGCGAGTGAACGCGATCGCAAAGCGGCTGAATCGGCACTGCGAGAAAGTGAACAGCGTTTCCGAGATGTGTCAGAAGCCGCTGGAGAATACATTTGGGAAATTGATGCGAATGGGTTGTATACCTTCGTGACAGACAAGGCAAAAGCAGTCAAGGGCTACACACCCGCAGAGCTACTAGGGCATTCGCCCTTAGAGTTCATGTTTGCCGACGATATAGAACCTGTACAAGCGATTTTGCAGGAGTCTTCCAATCGCAAAGGTAGCTTTAAACTAGAGTACCGAGACATTTTGCCCTCAGGTGAGATTGTCTGGGAAGAGGTCAATGGTATTCCGATGCTAGATGACAGAGGCGATATTATTGGCTTTCGGGGTGTCGGCTTGAGCATTACAGAGCGCAAACACGGGGAGATGGAACTGCGGGAAACACAAAATTTTCTGGCATCTGTGTTGGAAAATTTGCCCGTTTCTGTGTTTGCAAAGGAAGCGGAGAATTTGCGGTTTATTTTGTGGAACACGGCTGCCCAGGAGTTGCTAGGCTACACTGCCGATGAAGTGATTGGGAATCATGACTATGACCTCTTTCCAGAGGAGCAAGCGAGAACCTTTACCACTCAAGATCGACACGTCATTAACAGTGGTAAGGTCGTTGAAATTCCAGAAGAGCCGATTCAAACCGTCGAGGGTGAGACTCGTATCTTAAAAACCACCAAAACGACGATTCTGGATAGTGAAGGGAAGCCGCAATACCTGTTGGCGATCGCAGAAGACATCACGGAACGTAAACAGGCGGAAGCACAACTGCGAGAAAAAGAGCAATTTTTGCGCACCATTTATGATGGCGTTGAGTGTTGCATTTTTGTAATTGATGTCCTTAAAAATAACGAGTTTCGCTATGTCAGTTACAACCAGTATGCCGAACAAATTACGGGTTTAAGCAGTGCCGATGTCGCTGGAAAAACTCCTGAAGAGCGGTTTGGGACCGTTGAGGGAACAAGACTGTGTCAGACCTTTACCCGTTGCGTAGAAACTGGGACTGCCCTGACGGAAGAAGAATGCCTGATGTTTGGCGATCGCCAGGTTTGGTTTTTAACCACCTTTAACCCCTTAAGAAACGAAGACGGACAAATTTATCGGATTGTCGCCACTAGCTCTGACATTACTGAACTGAAGCAGGCAGAAACTCAGCTTAAACAGCAGGCTACCGATTTAGAAGAGTCATTTCAAGAGCTACAGCATACCCAGGCACAGATGCTTCAAAGTGAGAAGATGTCGAGTCTGGGTCAGCTAGTGGCGGGCGTTGCCCACGAAATTAACAATCCAGTCAACTTTATCTTTGGCAACCTGAACCATGCAAATGCCTACACCCAGGATCTACTGAGCTTGTTAGGGCTTTATCAGCAACACTATCCAGATCCTCACCCTGACGTGCAGGCAGAAGCTGAGGAAATTGATCTGGATTTTCTGGTAGAAGACTTACCCAAACTGCTGAATTCAATGCGGGTTGGGGCAGACCGGATTCAAAAAATTGTGGCATCCCTGCGAACCTTCTCCCGCATGGACGAAGCTGAGATGAAAGCGGTGGATATCCATGAAGGCATCGATAGCACACTGATGATTTTGCAAAGTCGCATCAAGGCAAAGGATAGCCGTCCTGCGATTGAAATTGTGAAGAACTATGACAACTTGCCTTTGGTGGAATGCTATGCAGGGCAGCTAAACCAGGTATTTATGAATATTGTCAGTAACGCAATTGATGCGATCGAAGAAAATCTTGAGTTAAAGGGTTTGAGTTCTGATTTGAAAGACTCTCCTACCCCCAATCCCCACGCTGCCCCCCTGAGCACCCCCCCCTCTCCCACCATTACAATTTCCACCTCACGGCTTGAATCCAACTATGTGAGAATCACGATCGCCGACACCGGACCTGGGATTCCCAAGGACGTTCGCGGTCGGTTGTTCGATCCCTTTTTCACAACAAAACCTGTGGGGAAAGGAACTGGTATGGGTTTATCCATCAGCTACCAAATCGTGACTGAGAAGCATGGTGGCTCCCTCTACTGCCTGTCAGAACCGGGACAGGGCAGCGAGTTTATTATTCAAATTCCCTTAAACCAGCGGTAAGAAGGGAGGTGCTGAGTAGCAGTATGAATTGAAATTTCGTTCCAGTTTATATAACTCTCAATTCATACCCAAAATCCAGCAACGCTGTAAGAAGAGATGTGTAGCCATCCAGAGGTTGTGGAGCCATCGCCCCCTTACTGCCCCAACCAGTCCATCAGATCGGAAATGTTGGAGAACTTGAGTAACGCAATTGCCAGTGTTTCAAGCTGTGGTAAATCGAGCGTGGAGAGGCGATCGCGCAAATCCTCCGGTAACTGCCCGATGCGCTGTTCCAACAACAGCAGCACTAGTGCCAATCCTTCTTCCTGTCTGCCTTCCTGTCTGCCTTCTTGCCGTCCTTCCTGTCTGCCTTCTTGCCGTCCTTCCTGCCTGCCTTCCTGTTTGCCTTCCTGTCTGCCTTCCTGAAAGATTTCTTGATAAATGACCGACTCTCTCATAGCCCCCTCCATAAAAACTTGTCGAATTAACTGTTTATCAAACCTCAACCCAGCCAGTAGTTGGGCATAGCCAGAGACTTCCTGTCGCTGCTGAGTTGATTTTATCTCACTGATCACTTGGGCGACCCGATGTAGTAATTGGGCAGGAGCAGAGGTTGCTGCCAGGGAAGCGAACGGTAATAGGGTTGGATCATTCAGAAAAATGGTAGGGTCTTGCTCCCATAACTTCACAACCTGATACTCATGGCGGGTTGATTCCACATTAAAGACGGTTTCAATTTCGGTTGCATCGGATGGAGGCAACAGCAGAATCACTACCTGCGTTACGGGCAGGCGATAGAGCCGATGTAGCCGAATCCAATAATCTAGCATTCGGAGCGGAAGCGGAGGATTGGACTCGATTCTAGTTTGAAATTCCAGGTGAACAATACGCTGATCGGTTTGCAGAAAGGTTACCGAATCGGCTCGAATGGGTTCAATACTCAATTCAGTCTTAAGGACTGCCACAGTTTGGGGCACTTCTCCTAAAAGCCAATTTACAAAGCGATCTGGGTGTTTTTCTGACAATAGCTTGCAGAGATTGTCAAAGGACATGGAGTAGATATTTAAGCAATCGCCCCATTGTAGGGTGATTAGTCTTTCATAATTCACAGAACAGTGGTTGACTCGCGGTTCAATCAACTTTCATCCTTAAAGGAACGCGATCGCTTCAGGGTAAAAATTATGGCTCAAATTCTCCCCACAGACTTTCTAACTGGTACTTCCAGGTTGCCATTGTCTCTTCCCGGGTCTGAGGACTATCCTCCAAATCGCCCATCATTCCTTCCTGGTAGAAGCGATCGAGCATTTGAAGGGTCATTTCAAGAGACTGTCCCTGTTGTTTGGCAACTTTGACAATTTGACGGACACGGGTTTTAACCAGTTGATTAAAGCAATCAGACAGTCCTTGTTGATGGAGAGTTACCAGTCGCTGAATAGCCGCTGAAAAGTCGGCGGGGTTCAGGTGGGCAAGGTTGTGTTGAAAGACAACCCACAATACACCTTCTTGCAAGGCATAACGAGTTTCTTGAGTACTATCAAAATTGGCTTCCAGCAGTTGCTCGGCAAACGGTAGCGCATCCTGGGCAGAGGCAATCGGAATTAAGAGCCGCAACCAGGACTGGTCTTCTGAAAGGATTATTAGCAGACGGAAATCGGAAGTTTCGACTTGCCAGGAGCCAGCGGCGATCGCTGCTACCTGGTCATCAAAAAGCTGGATTAACGCACTGTTGATTTGTTCCGGAGTCATAAGATAGATGGAAGTGTAGAATTAACAATTCTGCAAGTATCTGAGAAGCCGTTTAAGCATGGTGCATTGGCAAAATCCTCCGTGCATTCACGCAGGCTGGTCTAATTCCTGTAAGGCAGAGTAGAAGCTGGTTTTGCCCTGTACCTACAGGAGGATACGTGGTTGTGCCTGTAGCCATTCTCTGCATTGGCTGGATTGTATCAATTAGTGTCCAAGAATTTGGTCATGCTGTAGTTGCCTATTGGGGAGGCGACACAGCGGTCAAGGAAAAAGGTTACCTTGCCTATAATCCGATTAAGTACGCTAACCCCTTACCGAGTTTGGTGTTGCCGGTCACACTCTGACTGCTTGCCGGAATCCCTCTACCTGGGGGAGCGATTTACATTAGCGATCAGCGGTTACAGAGCCGATGGTGGCGAAGTGCAACCGCTGCAGCTGGACCTATCAGCAAGCTCTTACTGGCACTCTTTCTGGCGTTACCCTTTCGACTTATAGCGTTTCCTTTCTGGGTGAGGTACATCTCATCTGTTTGACTCAAGGATTCTACGGCTATCCATGTACCTCACTGGATTCAAAAACGCTATAGCTGGATTTCAACCGCAGTCAATCGGACGCTCTAGCCATGTCACCATTGCCTGTAGGACCCTTTATGGAAGGTGGGAGGGGTGAGGGGTGAGGATAACAAAGGCTAGAGAATTTTTTCTAGCCCATAGACGAGCGACTTGAGCTGAATTACTTTGCGAATGGCTAGCAGCACTCCTGGCATATAGCAGGCGCGATCGCTGGTGTCATGCCTGAGGGTATAAATTTGACCGGGAGCGCCAAAAATCACTTCCTGGTGAGCAATCAAACCGGGCAGACGGATACTGTGAATTCGGATATCGGCTTCGGCTTGGCTACCCCTGGCTCCAGGTAGTTTTTCTGTTTCTTGAACCGTAGGCGGATTAAACGATTTACCAAATTCTGCTAGCAGTTGAGCAGTTTGCAGAGCAGTACCGCTGGGAGCATCCGCTTTCTGATTATGATGCAGTTCAATAATCTCGACGTGATCAAAGTACCGCGAAGCTTGAATAGCTGCTTGCTGGAGCAGAACCATACCAATTGAAAAATTGGGAACAATCAAACAACCCGTACTGGCTTTATCGGCAAATTCTGCCAGATCCTGAAGTTGTTCTGGGCTTAAACCTGTGGTACCCACCACGGGGCGAACTCCATAGGCGATCGCCGATCGAATATTGTCATAGATAGAGTCAGGGTGGGTGAAGTCCACCATGACAGCAAGCTGTTTCTCCTGGGAAACAAACGCCAGCATTGGCTGGAAGTCATTAGTAATCGGAACTTCTAATGTTCCACACCCAGCCAGTTCACCAGCATCCTGTCCCTGATAGTCAGGGTTCAGATCAACAGCCCCCATTAAAGTCATATCGTCTGCCTGGGCGATCGCCTTCACGACTTCACGCCCCATTTTGCCCCCTGCACCATTGACCAAAACCGGGATGGGAAGCTGAACCGACATAATGTAAACCCTATAAAGTGGGAGGACTTCAGGTATTTTAACCGGGAAAAGCCACCCCCTTTATGGAGAAAGATACGAGATCGCCCAGCCTTCCCTAGGGTTGCAAAACTTTCGTTTTGTTGTACTAGTAGCTGGATTCGCCAGGAACGCGATCTCCCTCCATCTCTGAGTCATTTTGCGCCAGGGAAGCATCCCGAATTGCCAACCACTGACAAAACAGGTCAACGCCCTTCAAATTACTTGTCCGGTAACGCTGAATCGCCCGCTCCAACTCTTGAGGCGTTTTAGGAACAGAAATATTACAGAAATCTGACATTGCTTGACCTCTACTCAACAGCATCGGTAGTTGCCTGTATTATTCACCATTATTTCAAATAGTCCAGGTAAATAGGGGAAAAGTATCAAAAAATACACTTTTGGAAAAGATTCTTACCCGCTGAATCCCCATTTCTTAGCATGTGATTAACAGTTCGGTAATCTTTCCACGTTTCTCGCTATTGGAATTAATTGATCGCGATGCATAAATCGTATAAATCGTGAAATCTTTGTAGAGGTCTCGAATAAAGGGACAGTCTGAATTTGAAAGCATGACTTGAACCCCTCGGTTTGCTAACTGCACAAACGTATCCCGTAATCGAAGCTGATCTTCCTGGGAAAAAGAATAGCGGTTATAAGAGGTAAATTTACTGGTGGCGCTGATGGGATGGTAGGGGGGGTCGAAGTAAACAAAGTCTTCCTTGCTCTTGGCGTAATTCAACACAACCTCAAACGGTTGAACTTCAATTTGGGTATTTTGCAAACTCCACGAGGCTGCACGCAACAATTCTGGATCACAGACGGCAGGATTTTTGTACCTGCCAATGGGAACATTAAACTGCCCCTTAGAGTTTTCCCGGTAAAGACCGTTAAAACAGGTTTTATTCAAATATATGAGGCGAGCAGCTCGTTCAATGCTTGAGCCAGCCGCACAGGAGCGGATGTAATAGTAATAGTCTGCACAATGGCGATCGCGGTGTTGCTTGAGCAATCTAATTAAGGTTTCAACTTCATCCCTGACGCAGCAAAATACATTGACCAACTCAGAATTGATATCCATCAAAAATGAGCAATTCGGTTGCAAATAAAAGAAAATAGCCCCTCCCCCAAGAAACGGTTCGTAGTAGGTTGAAAACCGCTTGGGAAAATAGGGAATGTATTGTTGAATCAGTTGACCTTTTCCACCTGCCCATTTCAAAAAGGGACGAGGATAAACGGATTGCACAAGTGGGGTTTGCATTCACCCATAATACGGGGAATTATTTAGGGTGAAACGATTTTTCTGTCCAGGGCACTGAGAACCCCTACAGAAATTCACGGATAAACTCGAAGGGATTGTCTTCCCAGCATGGCTCTGGTAAAAGATGGAGCAAGCGATCGGCAATATCTGCTTCAATCTGAAGCATATCCTCTCGCTGAAACAGAGCCAATAGCGCCTGTCCATCTCGTTCTCTCAAGGGTGACAGAGGCGCTGCATGACTACTCAATGGTTCTAAAATGCCGGAATCATCCAACGGGGCTTTGTCACGCAAACCAATCCGCGACTTTTGGCGTTCTCCCTGCCTCGCCGCTTGCTGCAATGCTTCCAGTTCTGGTGCCGGTTGAGGAGATACCGGAAAACCATAGCCCTGCTGACGCGCAACCAGTTTAGCTTTTTGCAGTTTCTTCAAGAGCAGCCAGTTTTTCTGCAAAACCCCAGGTCTCGGTGTTCCAGGAGGAGCAGGCAAATGATTCCCATTCCTGATACCCGCTGGCGGGTCAATACGCTCCAGGGCTAAAGGCTTAGCAATCCGGGAATGACGCTCATCCCCCGATGAAGGAATTAACATAATGTAAAAATAGGAATTGCGCCAGCCCATACATGGAACCAGCGGGACAACATTTTGTGTCGCTGAAGACTCTCTCGCCTTATTTAGGCTCGTTCGCCTTACTTAGCAGATACACGCGACAGCAATAAATTTCGGTAGATGCACAGGTCAGCGGGTTGATGGATTTGAGGGGTTTAACAAAATAACACGCCAAAATCGACCCTTCACTTACTTTATGGCTCTAAAAGCCATATCAAACCTCCATCAAGTGGATTATTTTATCTTTCTATAGCGTTTTTGAATCCAGTGAGGTAAATGGATAACCGTAGAACCCTTGAGTCAACAGATGAGATGTACCTCACCCAGAAAGGAAACGCTATCTAGGGATATCGAGAGACTGACCTTCTAATCTATTGTAGAAAAATATGGGTTGTGCTAGTAAACTGCGCTGTCAGTTTGGCAACCTTTGCTCAGGAGGAGAAGCAAAGGTCAAACACCAGAAAAAATTTCGTAAAGAATATCCTGGTGAATCCACCATTGACAAATTCACCAGAAGATGAGCTAGAAAATTAACCCGTGATCATGCGGTTATGTCTAAGTCCGCAGAGGTTTAATCTAAGAAACAGGCTATTTGGGTACTGGCTTATAAAATTTATTAATAATTCCATAGCAATTAACTTCGATGAGTGGGAATACTTTGGGTTGTCTGAGTTTTCCATTTTGTCTTATCTGTGCAACCAAACTTTTTAGTCTTGCAACTGCTCAGGCATGGGTTTAGTTATGATCGATTCACAATCATTGGCTGAATACTCGTCTCAAGTGCTCACAGCTTCCGGTGATAAAGAGCTGGAGCAACGTCTAGGTCTTTATCGAGTATTTTTGAAGCTTTATGAGCATCACCGGGGTCTGCTTGACGAAATTCTGGATCTGGAAAACACAGACGGTAAGGGACGTACCCGGACTGCATTACGCTATGTGCAGGGGGTAGTACAAGGGAAACAGACCCATTTAATCACCAACTTACTCAAAGGTAAGACTCAGGCACTTTACCAGCCAGAATCAGTTTGGGTGATTGGGCGCGATCGCAAAGCGCCAATCTCAGTGCAAGATAAGCGTCTATCTCGCCGCCATGCGGCTCTTCAATACGTCGAAGGTGAAGGCTTTTACCTGATTGATTTGAATAGCACGAATGGCTCGTTTGTAAATGGGGAACCTGTTCGATACTGTACGCCCCTAAAAGATGGCGATCAGATTCGTCTGGGCAGTCTAGCGTTTACCTTTTTCGTTTGCAATGCTTCCAAAATATCTGATTCCCTACCATCTGATGTGTTGGAGCAGGTTCACGCTGCTCGAAAGGCGAGTGTTCCCCCAGAAAAGGACTTAACAGACTCCACCTATTCCTCTCTGCCCGTTGATTGGGAAAGTTCGTTACCAACAGGACCCGAAGAAACCTCCATGTTTTTGGTAACACCAACCCCTGCAAGCAAGTTCCTGCCAGAACTGGCGATTCCTCAGCTCAACACAAACCAGCAGGCAGAAATTCTGGATCGCTTCCTCAAGCGCTAGTACACTCCACTCTGCGGAAAATTCGCATCGCACCTATCTGGGTTCCAGCAAGTATTTTGCTAGTGCAAGGTCAAAATAACTAGCACCGTTGGTGGAACCCGCGATCGCTTGAAACGGTAGATCTGGTTCCCCTAAATGGTTCAGTACCAGCGCTGCCGCAGAAAAATCCTCATCCTGGGTATAGCCATTCACGGTAATCACGGTTTTTAGTCCTGCGGCGGTTGCTGCCCGTAAGCCCTGATGGGAATCCTCAATCGCAAGACATTCATCAGCGGACAAAGCTAGCTTTTCCAGGGCATAAAGATAGACATCAGGGGCTGGCTTTTTAGTGGCAACCATATCCCCAGCGGCGATCGCCTCAAACCAGGTAGCACTATCGGGAGCAAGGGCCGTTTTTAATAGAGCCAGGACATTTTCCGGATCGCTGGTGGTGGAGATCGCCAACCTCATCCCCTGTTCTTGTGCTTCCTGGATTAGCCGTCGCACCCCAGGTCGCAAGGGAATCAACCCTGCCTGCATTAACTGCTGGTAGTGGTGTTTTTTTGCCCGATGCAGTTCTGCTGCCCATGCCCACAGGTCATCTGCCGGATGAAAACCGGGGCGATCGCTCTGTAAGTAAGATAGGATGCGCTCCTTTCCCCCCGCGACCTTGATCAGATCTTGATAGCGTTCGACAGACCAGTTCCAATCCAGTCCTGCTTCTGCAAAAGCCTGATTGAATGAAACCCGATGGGCATCTCGTTCAGTGTCTGCTAGCGTTCCGTCAACGTCGAAGATAAGAGCCTGGAGCCTGGGCATAAACGAGTAGAGGGGGCTGTTTTAGCGTGAAGGTGTGCCTGATTCACTGTAGGGTTTGGGTTGAACCAATAGTTGTTTGGCGATCGCCTCATACAACTGGGCTGCCAGTACCGTGTTGCCTTCGTCTGTCAGGTGAATCGCATCCTGAAAGGCTTCCCCAGCAAAGTTAGAGTAGGACTCATTCAGATTAAGAGTAGTCACCCCTTTTGGGAAATCTTGTCTGACCTGGGCGATCGCTTTCTGAAGCTGAGTATAGCCCCCTTTCACCTGCTGGGGATAGGTTGAGCCTAACTGCTCCAAAATTTCCTTTTCTTTGGGAGACAGGGTCTGCGGGTTCCGGCTGGTAATTTCAGGTTGCAGCGCCAGAATCAGGGGAATGTTGGCAGAGGTGGTCAAGCGGGCGATCTGCTGCAAGTTGTTGCGATAGCGGCTTGTCCGACGGTTTAGCTCCTCCGCATCTGACGAAAAATGCTGGGGCAACGTCTCCTGATTGTCTGCCGGTGGAATGAACTGGTGCAGAGTGTTTTGGGGACGTAATACCCAATATTGAAAACCTCGCACCAGGTAGGACTGATAGACCCAATCCTTGAAGGACTGGTTGAGATTGGCGAAAAAGTGCTGGGAAGCGTTGGTCAGCAGTGCCTCCTGTCCAGGAATATCCGTGCCTTCCTGGTCGCTGGGTACCACTAAATCACCATAGCCATCCACCAGCACAATGAAATCAGGCTTATATGTCAGGATTTGGAGCGATAGCTGCACCAGTTCATTGCTGGAAATATAGCCCGGTACTGCCGCATTTATTACCCGGTAGCGGCTTTCCCGAATGCGGGGCGGGAGTGCCATTGCTTTAGTCAGTTCATCGGCAAAATAGGGCAACACATCTGGACGATACTTTTTGGGGTTGCTCTTTTGAGTGGCGACTTGCTGATTGAGTAAGGTTTCGAGCTTACTGGCAAAGGTGGTCTGGTTGCTGGAACTCATTTGCCCAAATGCCGCCGAGCCACCCATGACAAAAATCCGGATTTCGTCTTTGGGTTTTGCCAGGGCGATCGCCTGCTCCGCCCGAAATCCCTGGGCATTGATTTGCCAGAAATTGCTCTGCTGGTTGCCGACCAGTCGATAGCCCATCAACGGGCTGCGCTTGACCTTCAGCCGTCCCTGGTTCGACAAACCATCATAGGGGTTACCAGCAGAATTGAGGAATTTCAGCCGGTAGGCAGTAATATTCAACGGCTCACCCTGGTAAGCCTCTAGCTCTGCCGTTTTGCCATTCAAGCCAGTGACGGTTCGCATCAGCAATTCTGCAACAACAAGCGTAGCCGGAATGCCAATTAGAATTGCCCAGAGCCAGGGAAATGGACGTTTCTTGCGATTTAGCCTATAGCTAGATCTATACGGTTTGCGGCTAGATCTCAACATCAGTAATTCCTCAAATGACTGGCGCAGTATGTTTCAGTGCTCAAATTTAGGATTTAAAGCCTATCCGAAAACTTCCTGGGTCTAGGACTGGGGTTTAGCGGTTGGGATTTTTTTAGATAGGCTTTTAATCAGACTCTTCTCAAAAAAATAAGCACTTCAGGGTGAAATGAACATTCAGGGACACACTCTCGACACAAAAGCTCTCTATAACAGAAGCTGAAAAGTCAGTGCAAGTTCCATTGGGCACCCGACTGCACGACTGATAGGACTCCAAAAACGACAGAAAAAAGCATTGAACTGAACCAACAAAAGCAGGTAATGATGATTACTCGCCAATACTGCAATGTGCACCTTGGTAGCCAGGATCCCCAGTGTCTTGTGGAAATTAGATTGAATGGCTAAAAATTTTTTCAGACACCAGGGCTCGGTCAATTGTCGCACACCACGTCAATAGGTTTTGAATATTACAACTAAAATGTTCACTCTGAGCAGCATAAAAAAATCTTTATTTCCTGCAAACTCGAAAATATTGGAATCAAAATCTATGTCACAGGATGCAAAGCTTCCCCGTGTGGTGGTGGTTGAAGCTGGTTGGACGGGGTTGGGAGAACCTATCACCTGGCGAACCAGAGCTATGACGTTCTTCCCAATATTTACCTGCCGGACTGGAGGTAGCGTCTCCCATGTTTAACAAACTCATCTGCACGTAGGAAAACGCATAAGATAGAGAACATCAGCATTACTTTACAATTTCGCTCAAAAGTTCAATTTCTACTTCACCCAAATGACTTCTGCTAACAGAACCCGCCAATCCATTCAATATCCCAATCAAACTCTGGAACGGGCAGAACAGGCAATACGGTGTGCTCCCTTTCGACTAGAAATGTTCATCACAATGGTAAGCCAGAGTGTCTCTCTAGGCGCGATCGCAGGCAGTTCCGGTGTCCAAAACCAGTACACTATGAAACCCCTGTCTGAATTGACCGCCGAAAATGAGCTATTGTGGCTGATCCAGGTTGGGGTGCTGCGGAGAGAAGTAGATGGGCAGGGTTTAACGGACAGTTTCCGGGTGACACCCCTGGGACGACAATTGATTCAGAAGTGGCAGGAGAGTGGAGACACTCCTCGCTATGCGCCGACTTTGAGTGATCACCTCTATAATCTTTTGAATCGTTGGCTAAGACTACCGATTTAGGGAAGGATGAGAGATAAAAGATGAAGGATAAAAGGTGAAGATAAAGAATAATAGATGAAGGACAAAATCATTTAGTTTTCTGACCGGGTATACCCTGGAAACAGTCTTTTGCCCCTCTTAAAATCCTGATTCTCTCGACTCCCTCTTCTAGAATTGTCACAAGAAGTTTGACAAACCCTTCTGTCTTCCGTTTTCCGCCTTATCGCCTGCCTTTAGCCTCTGGGCACGGGAGTTACTGATGAAAGCCATCATGGTTGTGGGAACCACATCCCACGCAGGAAAATCACTGCTGACGACTGCCATCTGCCGCATTTTGAATCGGCGGGGGTGGCGAGTTGCGCCATTTAAAGGACAGAACATGGCACTGAACGCCTATGTGACACCCAGCGGTGGAGAAATTGGTCATGCCCAGGCAGTGCAGGCATGGGCAGCCGGTATCATGCCGTCTGTAGAGATGAATCCCATCCTGTTGAAACCCCAGGGAGATATGACTTCTCAAGTCATCCTCAAGGGTAGAGCCGTGGGTAAGGTTGGCGCGGCAGAATACTATGCCCAATTTTTTGAGGCGGGCTGGCAGGCGATCGAAGAGTCGCTCCGTCGCCTGGGAGAAGAATTTGATCTGGTGGTTTGTGAGGGAGCAGGGAGTCCGGCTGAAATTAACCTCAAACACCGTGACCTGACAAATATGCGGGTTGCTAAATATCTCAATGCACCCACCCTGCTGGTTGTGGATATTGACCGGGGCGGTGCTTTCGCCCATGTGGTTGGTACCCTGGAACTGCTAGAGCCAGACGAACGGGCGCTGATTAAAGGCGTGGTCATTAATAAGTTTCGCGGACAGCGATCGCTACTGCAATCAGGGATTGATTGGTTACAAGAGCGTACCGGAATTCCAGTGATTGGGGTGATCCCCTGGCTTGACCAGTCATTTCCCGCCGAAGACTCTCTTAGCCTGTTGGACAGACCGTCTGCTAACTCTACTGGAGAAATCAATATCTCAGTCGTTCGTCTGCCCCGAATTTCAAACTTTACGGATTTTGATCCACTTGAGGCTGAACCCAGTGTTTCAGTTAAATACCTTAGTCCCAAGCAGCCCTTGGGGCACCCAGATGCGCTGATTATCCCCGGTTCCAAAACCACGATCGCCGATCTAATTGTTCTCCACAAAACTGGTATGGCAGAGGAGATTCTGAACTATGTGGCAGCCGGGGGGACTGTTTTAGGCATCTGTGGCGGTTACCAAATGTTGGGCAAAATTCTGGCAGATCCAGAGGGAATTGAAGGTCAGGAAGGACGTTATAAAGGCTTAGGACTTTTACCCCTCAAAACCGTTATTGCTGGACAGAAAGTTGCCCGCCAGCGACTGGTGACCTCCAACTTTCCCCAGGAAGGGTTACCCGTTGCTGGTTATGAGATTCATCAGGGCAGAACCCGCCCGATGGAAACTGAGACCGACGAAACGCAACCTCTATTTGATGACCCCAGCCTGGGCATCGTGGATGCTTCTCAAGCCGTTTGGGGAACCTACCTGCACGGGATTTTTGATAATGGTCCGTGGCGACGCGCCTGGTTAAACCGCCTGCGCCAGCAGCGTGGGCTAAAATCTCTCCCAACCGGAGTTTCTAACTACCGGGAACAGCGGGAATTGATGCTTAATGCGCTGGCAGATGCGATCGAGCCTCATCTGGATTTGACCCCTCTGTTGCCATCCTAATAGTTTTAGACCTCCGAGGTTTTGAAAGACTTGGAGGTCTGGAAGGCATTGATTGCGTTAACTACAAGCGATCGCCCCTTTCAATCACGGCAATGCTATGGTAGAGCCATTCCTGTTGAGTTGAGGAATGCCCGATGAATCCTTCCGCCCACCAACTCGACTTTGAGATTGTCTACCCCGATGGCGATGGGCAACCGATGACCGAGAGTGATCCGACTCGTGATTATCTGATTTACTGCGTTGAGGCGCTCAACATTTATTTTCAGAATCGACCGGATGTTTACATATCGGGTAATCTGTTTGTCTATTATCGGCAGGGCGTACCAGATGCGGTTGTTTCCCCTGATGTGTTTGTGGTGTTTGGAGTTGAGAAGAAGAAACGACGCAGCTACAAGGTTTGGGAAGAAGGAGGACATGGACCTGACTTTGTGTTGGAAGTGACCTCCAAAACCACTCAAGAAAACGATGAAAAGGAGAAACCACAGAAGTACCAGAGCCTGGGTGTGCAAGAGTACTTTCAGTATGACCCAACGGGAGACTATCTTCAGCCATCACTGAAAGGTTCTCGTTTAGTGGATGGACGCTACCAACCAATACCGCTTCAGCGACAGGCAGATGGCATCGTTTCGATTTATAGCGAAGTCTTAGGTCTTGATTTAAGAGTCAGTGATGGCGCGTTGCGGTTCTACAACCTGCAAACCAACCAACGGCTTCTTAGTCATGCAGAAACGGAAGAAGCAAGGCAGCAGGCAGAATTAGAGTGCCAGCAGGCAGAATTAGAGCGTCAGCAGGCAGAGCTAGAGCGTCAGCAGGCAGAATTAGAGCGTCAGCAGGCAGAACAGGCGTTGCAACAGGAAGTGCAGCTACGACAGGATGCAATTCCCCGTTTGTTAGAACTGGGATTAAGTGTGGAACAGGTAGCCGCCGCATTGAACCTTTCTGTGGAAGAGGTGCAGCGCTTTCTGTAGAACGGGAACTGGGTTTGGATACCATGCGAATTGACCTGATGTGGCTGACGACCTTTGCAACGCTGGTAATGGCGATCGCTCCGATTGCAGTCAGCCAGGCACAGGAAAGTCCCACCGCCCCTGCTCAACCAGAAAAGACGACTCCCTCGCCCACTTTCAATCAGTCAATTAGAGCTGCGGATCAATTTCTGAACCAGGGGCGTGAACATTACCAGGCTGGACAACTGGAAGCGGCGGTCAAATCCTGGCAACAAGCCCTGGGGCTATATCGCCAGCAACAAAACCAGCAGAGAGAAGGGACCGCTCTGGCAAATCTGGCAGCCGCCCTGGTGCGACTGGAACGATACCGGGAGGCAGTCGCCCACCTGGAAACTTATTTGCCGATTGTCCGATCGCTGCAAGACCGCCAGGGGGAAGCACAGGCATTGGGCAACCTGGGAATCGCCTATACCTCTCTAGGACGCTACTGGGACGCTATCAGTGCCCACAGGCAGGCAGGCAAATTGATGCTGTCCCTAGGCGATCGCTCCCGCTTAGGACAAGTCCTACTTAATCTGGGTAATGCGTTTGAAGCGGTGGGAGACTATGACAATGCCATCATCGCCTATCAGCAAAGCCTCAAGATTGCAAAGCAAACCAGCGATCGCACGGCTGAAGGAATTACTTTAGGCAACTTAGGGCAGGTCTATGCCAATCAGGGCAAATACAACGAAGCGATCGCCATTCATCAGCAAAGTCTGGAGATTGCCCGGTCTATTAACAATCGCTCCAGTGAAGCCAGCACGCTGATTAATCTGGGGGCTACCTACCACTCCTTAGGCAAGCGAGATCAAGCTCTGGATTACTATCAGCAAGCTTTGAAAGCGGCACAGTCAGCCGCAGACCGCAGACGAGAGGGGGAAGCACTGGGTAGCCTGGGGCTGGTTTATGACGACCTGGGGCAGTACGCCCAGGCAATTGAGTACCTGCAAAAAAGTCTGGCGATCGCCCGTGCGATTGGTAATCCTGAGGCGCAGGGATTCGCCCTCAATAATTTGGGACATGCCTTGTTTGGAGCAGGCAAACTGGCAGAGGCAGAAACAAGTTTGCGAGCCGCCATCAAGCTCCTCGACTCCTTGCGTTTGGGTTTAAGCGATACCTATAAGGTCTCCATTTTTGATAAGCAGGTTCACTCCTACAGTCTGTTGCAACAGATTTTAGTTGCGGCAAACAAAACAGAAGCCGCTCTGGAAGCCGCTGAGCAGGGAAGAGCCAGGGCGTTTGCCGAGATGCTGGCAAGACGGACTGGGGCAGAAGGAAGGCAGCCGCCATCAGTCAGTAACCAATCGGAAACGGGAGCCGAGCCAGGAAAAGAGAAACAAGCTGGCGATCTCCCTCAACCCCGGTCAATCAGCCCGCAGTCTTCGGACATTCAACCAATCAACCAACCCATTAGCATTGAGACGATTAAACAAATTGCCCGCCAGCAGAATGCAACCCTGATTGAGTATGCGATCGTCCCCGATGACGACTTTAAGTTTCGCGGCAAACAGCGTGCCAGAGAATCTGAACTGTTTATCTGGGTAGTTCAACCCAGCGGCAAAGTAGGATTTCGTCGGGTAGATCTCAAACCCCTCTGGCAAGATAATGCCACGCTAACGGATGTGGTTCAGGTTGCCCGTTGCCTGGTGCCGGGAGAAGACTGTGGCGCAGTTGCCCGGGCAATTCGTGGCATTGGGGTTGTAGGGAGTGGTGCAGGTACCTCCGATGGCACCCGTGCCAATGTCTCTCCTGACCCTACTGAAAGACCCCGCGTTCGCAAACAGGCGGGACTGCGAAAACTCCACGATCTGCTGATTGCTCCCATTGCTGACCTACTGCCCTCAGACCCCAACGCTCACCTTATTTTTATTCCCCAGGAGGCACTGTTCCTGGTTCCTTTCGCTGCCCTGCAAAACCCCAACGGTACCTACCTGATTGAACAGCACACCATTCTCACCGCACCCTCAATTCAGGTATTGGAATTAACGCGGCAGCAAGCGAATAGGAAAGAGGGGAGAGAAGGGAGGGATACGCCAAAGACGAACACTCTAACGAACACTCCATCCCTCCATCCCCCCATCCCCTCTTCCGCCCTCATCGTCGGCAATCCCACCATGCCAAAGGTGGCACTTGAACCTGGACAGCCGCCCGAACTTCTCGCTCCCCTACCAGGTGCAGAACAGGAAGCGCAGAAAATTGCCGAACTACTGCAAGCGACTGCCCTGATTGGGGATCAGGCAACCAAGGAAGCAGTCAAACAACGCTTACCCCACGCTCAAATTATCCATTTGGCAACTCACGGGTTGCTGGAATATGGTAGCCAGGGCAGCTACGTTTCCTTACAAGGACTGGGGGTACCGGGTGCCATCGCCCTGGCTGCTTCTAACCAGGACGATGGGCTGTTAATGGCAGATGAAATTTTGGATTTTAATTTAAGGGCGAATCTGGTGGTTCTAAGTGCCTGTAACACTGGACAGGGAAGGATTACTGGGGATGGCGTAATCGGACTTTCCCGTGCCTTTATTTCGGCGGGAGTTCCGAGTGTGGTAGTTTCCCTTTGGGCAGTGCCCGATGCCCCCACCGCCCGGTTAATGATGAGTTTTTACACCAATCTTCAGCAGCAGTCCAACAAAGCGATCGCCCTAAGGCAGGCAATGCTGGACACCATGCAAGACTATCCCCAACCGCTAGATTGGGCAGCATTTACACTAATTGGAGAGGCAGAGTAAGGTCAAGACAAACTCTGCCTGTAAACCTGCCCTTCCAGACCTTTTACCTGCATCAGCCCTCGGCAGCAGGCTCCTGTACTTTCTCACTAACAGGGGCTTCAGGTGCCGATGATTCAGGTATTGGAGTTTCCACAGGGGCTTCTGCCGTGGCTTCCTCAACAGCAGGGATTTCAGCCGCGGGAGTTTCCACAGGAGCTTCTGCCGCGACTTCCTCAACAGTAGGTGCTTCAGCGGCGGGAGGTTCTACCGGAGGTTCTGCCGCAGGGATCTCCATTGTGGATGACTCAGGTATGGGAGCTTCCGTAGGAACTTCCATTGTGGCTTCCTCAACAGCAGGTGCCTCGGCAACGGGGGCTGCGACAGTGGCTTCCTCGACAGTGGCTTCCTCGACAGTGGTTTCCTCGACAGTGGCTTCCTCTACGGGAGGTGCTTCCGCTTCGACAGGTGCTTCCTCAACCGGAGGCTTTGGTTTTTGTGGTTTGGGTCCGCGCATTAAAGCCGGGTTGACCATCTGCTTTGGCTCGTCTTTGTCATCTCTCCGAGAGCCTTTTTTCCCCTTGTCTTTGCCCTTACCCCGATCGCGATCAGGAGCGCGATCGCTGCGACTGCTAGGCTCTCTTGATGGCTCAGAAGCGGGACGAATATCATCACCCGCATCAGCCTTTGCCTGACGCTCCGACTTTTTAATAGGACGCTCTACCATTGTTAAGACCTGTTAACTAAACGTATCGTACCTTAGAACCGATACCGGAAGGTGACAACCCATTAAGGGTAGCTATGCTTATACCAGTTCAATATGAGTTTGCACTTAACAAGGAGCCTAAGCCCCTCGATCCCCAGGCATTCTTCTGGGCAGCTTCAAAAAGAATTGGTATAGATGAGTCAACCCCACAACTGCGTGGGGCTGGGTGGCTGGGTGGCTGATGCAAAGGGAAATAGCGGTAATAGAGCATTGCTATATTTTCTCTTCTCCATTAAGAATTTTTGAACGCTCACTGATTTATCCGGATAGACCTCCATTCTTTCAGGAAAACTTATTCAGTCAGTAGGCAAACCGCTTAAGAGAAAATCTGGTAGGTTTTATTGCCTCCTGTATTGAATAACCTGTAAAAGGAGATAGCTATGAAAACGTCCGAGAAACCAGCCTTATTTACTGAAATCACTGCCACAGAAGCCGCTACCATTAATGGTGGCAACTACTACTCCCGCAGGCGCTACTACTACAACCCCTGTCGTAACCCTTACTCCTACGGCACCTACTACGATAACTACGGTTATGGCTACAATTATGCGCCGGTCTACAGTAGTTATGGTTACGCGGTCTACTATTAACTTGCAGGCGCGGATCTGGATAGCCTGACCTAGTAGTCTGTCAGCTTTGATTTGAGGGGTAATTCGATGATAATTTAAGCCATCGCGTTTACTT
Source organism: Kovacikia sp. CALU 1929 (assembly GCF_056784235.1). Taxonomy (NCBI): domain Bacteria; kingdom Bacillati; phylum Cyanobacteriota; class Cyanophyceae; order Leptolyngbyales; family Leptolyngbyaceae; genus Kovacikia; species Kovacikia sp. CALU 1929. Next base: position 75 of record NZ_JBXBCF010000078.1, on the reverse strand, counting down.
GAGATTCATGGCAAAAAAGAAATACATCGTCTCTCTGAGTGCTGAAGAACGAGAAGAGTTGGAGGGGCTGACAAC
>NZ_JBXBCF010000077.1:0-77162 GCF_056784235.1 Kovacikia sp. CALU 1929 | reverse complement strand
CGCTTCGATGCCACCCTCCCGGTACATCGATAACCACGTTTGCACCGTGTTTCGATGTTTCCCGTTCGCTTTCGCAATCAACTGATGCTGGGAGCGTTTTCCTGCTTGAGCCAGTACAGCACTTGCAATCGTTCCTTTGCACTCGCTGTTTCCGCTTGACGTAACTGCAAAGCTAAATCATCCAAACTTTCCTTCACTTCGATTGAGGTAACACCCACCATTGGCTGAGTCTGAAACACTACTTCTCAGTCTAAATCATTTGCCTTCTACTCAATTTAAATTGGTATTACCTATCTCTCCACTTTTTTTCCCTATCAGCTATCCCCTACTCCCAAACGGGCGTTGTTGATTCTGGGTATGAATTAAAGGTTGTATAAATCGAAACTTCGTTCCAATTCATATTGCTATTCCAGCAACACCTCAAAAAGCGGTTTCCCCTACCAGTAGATCGGTTCTTTCTACCATTGGTGGGATTGCTACGACAAAACTGTGGGTTTTCCACACCAGATATTAGCGAGTAGATTTGCGAAGATGAATTTGTCGTCGGAGGGGAACCCAAATGAAGTTTTTGATTCAGCCACTCTACAATCTGTACCGCACGGTGTTGCGTAACTCAAAGTATCGTTGGTTAGTGGTTTTGGGAAGTTTAGTTTATCTCTTCAGCCCCATTGATTTGGTGTCAGATTTTATTCCTGTTGCCGGATGGATTGATGATGGGGTAGTGGCTGCACTATTGGTAACCGAGCTTTCCCAATTTGCGCTGGAACAGCGTAAATTGCGTAAAGAAAAAAGTGGTGAAATGATTGTTGGTTAGGGGTCAGATGTCAGTTGCCAGGCTGTGCCTGGTACGAATCACATCTGAATCAATCTCTAGATCTCGCTGACTATTGATGATTGTTCTGATTGTTGATGTCTTTTGGAGGAAGAATCATGACTGAGGTTGTATCGGGCAAAAATCGGATTGAGGCAGAGTTTGAAAAAGTGAAGAGTAAAGAACGGGATCGGGCAGAACGGGTTCAGGGAATTGTCAAACAAGCATTTTCCCAGGCGGTCACTGAGGTCAAAGAAGGGACGGGTGAAATTCGGGCGATCGCCCAGGATGCTTTCACTGTTACAGTTGACGACCTGAAACAGAAGAGCAACAACCTGAAGCAGAACTTCACTACTCCCCAGGATGGCGGCGAGGCTGAAGCAGAAAAGCTAAAAGGACAATTGACCTGGCTAGGCAGGCGGCTGGCTGTACTGGATACCTGGCTATCTGCCCGGTTTAACGAGCGTTTCTCTGTCTTAAAGCAACGCACAACTGAAAAGACTCAAGCCTGGTATGGTTCTCTTAGCGAAGAAAAGCAAGCTGAACTTGAAGGCAGATTTACAGGGATCAAAATTACGCTGATCGAAAAACAGCAACAGATCCGGCAACAGTTAAGAACAGTGCTCCAGTCAACTGCTGCCAAGCTCTAGTACGACGCCAGACTATGCCCCAGTCTACCAGCCGTTTGAAAACCGATTTTTTCAGGGCAGGCTTTGGAAATTACTTTCTAGACTGCGATGGCAAACGAAACTTGTCCTCAGAACTTGCCCTAAAGAAATAGCCAAATTGTATTGCCTGCCTCTCAGCAATCGCTCTAGTGATAGATTCGCCCATCAGAGATTATCAGTAACATTCAAAAATAGACCATGTTTGTGATATGTCGGGCAAAAGCTGAATAGCAATGCAAGTGTTAAAAGCTCTACTTGAAACCTATCCGAAAAGCTTGAACTGCTTAAGTTCACACCAGATCAAGAAGTTCCTGGATAAACGTTAAAGCAGTACAGGTCAGCGACACAGATGGTTTGCACAGAGATAGCTGTTCGGGTTCATGTCGTCTTAGCGCTTTCCATTTCACGATGAGTCCTTTCGCTCAATCAATCTTTTGAAAAGGAGAAAAATGTATGAAATTTGTTCGTATTCTGCTCGCTATTTTCCTGCCACCCGTAGGGATTTTCCTGACCTATGGATTCGGTCCAACCTTACTGATCAATATTCTGTTGACACTTCTGGGTTGGGTTCCTGGCAGCATCCATGCCGTCTGGGCGATCGCCAAGCACCAGGAAAAATACAGCCAGCACCAGGGCACTATCTAGCCCACCCCGATCAAACTGGCATTTTGTTGAATTTGAATTTAGTTGTTTTGTAAGGGAGGAGACCCGATGTTGGGATTCTTTTTAACCACGTTGATTACTGCTTTGAGTTTGCTGGTGGTTGACCTGGCTGTTCCAGGTGTCAATATTGCTACGTTCCCTGCGGCTTTAATAGCAGCACTCTCGATTGGATTAGTGAATGGCACCATCAGGCCAGTTCTGTCTACGCTGTCAATGCCAGTCAACTTCCTGACTTTGGGAGCGTTCTCGTTGGTGGTGAATGGTATTTGCTTCTGGCTGGCTTCTGTCGTTGTTCCTGGTTTTGGTGTCTATGGGTTGTGGGCGTTTCTCCTAGGTCCCGTGGTCCTATCCTTCACCAGCACCCTGTTGAATGGCTACTTTGTTGAAAAAGGATATGGTCAGGCTTTGACCGGGCGTAATCCTAATACCGTCATCGAAGGCGAAAAGTAAGCCCAGACGAGAGTTAAGTCCAGATAACTATCCGGCATTATTTGGTTGAGTCAGGCGATCGCTCCTATTGAAGGGGCGATCGCTCTTCTATTTATCTGTACCCATTACCAAAGATCTGCGGCGTATTGATTCAAAATCACTGCACCAGATTGATCAACTCCGCCTCTGTCAATTGGGTAATTCCCAAAGCTTGCGCTTTTTCCAGCTTGGAACCGGCATCTTCTCCAACCACGAGATAATCGGTTTTCTTACTTATCGACTCTGTTACCTTTCCTCCCGCTGCTTGAATTAAAGCTTTTGCCTCATCCCGCTTCAGGGTGGGCAATGTGCCAGTAATCACAAACGTTTTACCAGACAAGGGTTGGCTGGCTTGATCAATCACTGGTTTTGCTTCACCCGCCAGTTGTAACCCAGCGACTTGTAATCGATGGATTAACTCTTGATTAGCTGGGTTTTGAAACCACTCATGCACCGCTTGGGCAATTTCATTACCAATCCCATAAACCGCTGCAATCTCATCAATGCTTGCCTGGGCTAACGCTTCTACGCTGGGAAAATGTTCCGCCAGAGTTTGGGCATTGACACTGCCAACATGACGAATGCCTAACCCATACAAAACGCGGAACCAGGGCTGGGATTTAGATTTGCCAATTGCATTCACCAAATTCTGGGCTGATTTCTGCCCCATCCGCTCCAGGGTCAGCAACTGTTCGATTGTCAGATCGTACAGGTCAGCGATCGCCTGCACCAGCCCGCTATCCACCAGTTGAATCACCCACTTTTCTCCTAGCCCTTCAATGTCCATCGCATTCCGGGATGCCCAGTGTTCTAAACCCTTCCGCAAAATGGCGGGGCAGGATGCATTAATGCAGCGGGTTACCGCTTCATCATCCGGTTTAACCAGGGGTTGACTGCACTCTGGGCAATGGGTTGGCATCTCAAAGGGCTGAGTTCCCTCTGGGCGCAATTCATACAAAACTCGCACCACCTCCGGAATAATTTCCCCCGCCTTCCGAACAATCACCGTATCGCCAACCCGGATATCCAGTTCAGCCACCCGATCGCGATTATGTAATGTCGCCCGTGACACCGTAGTTCCCGCTAGCTGTACTGGACGCATTTCTGCCAGCGGAGTCACTGCACCCGTGCGCCCCACATTGACACTAATCTTTTCCACAATCGTGGGTGCCTCCTCCGCCGGGTACTTCAATGCGATCGCCCAGCGGGGAAATTTTTGAGTAAACCCCAACTGCTCCTGAAGTGCCAGCGAGTTCAGTTTCACCACCACTCCATCGGTCATGTAAGCAAGATTGTGGCGCTCCGTCAGCCAGCGATCGCAATACTCCTGCACTTCCTCTAAGCTAGAACAGCGCGATCGTTCTGGGTTGACCTTGAAGCCCATTTGGGTCAGAAGCTCCAGGCACTCCCATTGGGTCTGGGGGATGGGGTACTGGGTATCGGGTACGGGAATGTGTTCAGACTCCACTTCTGCGGGGTTGCTCAACAGGTCAAGTTGAACCTCTCCCTCACTGACCTCTGATTGCCGACTGCCACTCACCGGAATATGCAGAGTGTAGGCAAAGAAATCTAGCTTCCGTTTTGCCACAATCCGGGAGTCTAACTGACGCAGGGTTCCCGCTGCCGCATTACGAGGATTGGCAAAGCGAGGTTCACCCGCCTGCTCCCGTTCCTGGTTAATCGCTTCAAAGGAACTCAACGGCAAAAAAGCCTCCCCCCGCACTTCAACGATCGATGGCAGTTGCTCCAATTCCAGCCTCAACGGAATCGAGCGAATCGTTTTCACATTCTGGGTAATCTCCTCCCCCATTACCCCATCACCACGGGTCACTCCCCGCACCAGCAAACCATTCTCATAGGTCAACGCCAGGGCAGAGCCATCAATCTTGAGTTCACAGACATATTCAAACTCACTGACATCAGATGCAACCCGTCGCCAGCGTTCCTGCCACCTTGTCAGATCTTCGTTGCCAAAGGCATTTTCGAGACTATAAAGTGGAATATTATGCCTGACGGAGTGAAACTGACTGGTAGGCTTTTCCCCCACCCGCTGGGTCGGACTGTCCGGTGTAATCAGTTCCGGGAAGCGAGTTTCCAGATCTAACAGTTCATAGTAAAGCTGGTCATACACCGAGTCCTCCATAATTGGATTATCGAGGACATAGTAGGCATAGCTTGCTTTCTGAAGGAGTTGACGCAATTCCGCAACCCGCTGCTGCTTGTCTGGTGTGGCTTCCCCAATCGCATCCATAATCGCCTACCAACGAAACTCAGACCTAGTTTAACCAGTACGACGCTAGATAGGGGAGAGGGACAAAAGAGAGGTGGAGTACCTTTCCCCACCCAAAACCAAAAAGATCGAGTATCCTGCGATGTAATGAGATTGACTCTCTACGGCTGAGTTTGTTATGAAAGTCTGGATTACCTGTTTTATTGTGCTATTTGGGACAGCGGAGCTGCTGCAATGGGTGAGGCAGTTTTCATTACCCTTACCAATGTTTATTTTAGGGGGCGTGTTTCTGGCGATCGCCTCCAATTACGATAAGCTCTCCAATCTGCCCTTTCATCCAGACTACGAAGAGACTGAACGTTCTCAAGCAGAAATTCCCTCTGCTCAAATCACTCGACCGATGCAAGTGACTCCGTCTAAAAAGCAGTCGTTCCAGCCAGTTTCGTTTGAAATCCGTAAACCGTTTCAACCCGGTGACTGATAATATAACGGCTCTTGCTGAAAAGCTGATCCGAACCTAAAATTACTGCTTAAACCCGGTGGTGCTGAATAGCAGTATGAATTGGAACAAAGTTTTAATTCATACAACTCTCAATTCATACCCAAAATCAGCAACACCTAAACCCAGGTAGTGTAGGGAATGCCAACATTATCTGGGGGCCTTTTAGGCATTAAGTTAAGAAGTCCAACACCTCTTTCATACCGGTTGCAGGTTATCGATCCCGCTAGTCAATGCGAAAGGATCGAGGGACTCAGCCTGACGAACAATATAGGCAACATGCATCGGATAGCCGTGCGAATAAATGGCATCGACATACTTGAGTGCAACTTCACGATTCTTACAGCAGCGAAGGGCGCGCTCCTGTCCATTGGGATACCGAATGCAAATTTGCCAGATCATAAATACCTCACCTGAACGGTTTGGAAAGTGAGAATGATCACTTCACTGAACATTCACAATCACATCCTAGAATTCACATTGAAACTTTGCACTCCGTAAATCTTGTGAATTGCATAATTGGGGCAGTTACAGTATCTGTACACTCTGACTGATGAATTTAGCATTAAGTCCCGGAGGATGTTCAAATTCCCTGAATAATTCAGTAATTCTAATACTGCTGACTCTCTGATCTGAAGTCTATTACTGAATCAATCCGTAGAATCTCAGAATTTTTCCAAATAGTGCTTATAAAAATACGACTTGATTTCTGTAGAGATGCTGACTTGGATGTATTGGCAAGGAGTTAGATTTTATAGCAACTGCTACAGAGATTGGAAGTTGAACGGTTGTTGGCTACTAGCGGTTGGCTGTTCGCTAACCGCTATTGATGAGACTTCTCTCCTGCTGCCTGCTATATCTTTAAGCACTGTTGTTAAATTCTTTGTAAGACTCCAATTAGAAATTGCGTTCCATCCACCAGGAGAAATTTGACATGATGTTTGATTGTGTTGTTGTAGGAGCCGGTCCTGCGGGGGCAAGTGCTGCCTATCATCTGGCAAAGCAGGGACGCTCAGTGCTGATTTTAGAGAAGCAGTCTCTCCCGCGATATAAGCCTTGCAGTGGTGGGGTTTCTCCGGCGATCGCCCAGTGGTTTGACTTTGATTTTTCTCCCGCCATTGATCTTAAAGTTGAGAATGTTCGCTACACCTGGAAGCTGGAAGATCCCGTCAGTGCACGGTTGCAAACCTCAGAACCCATGTGGATGGTACGACGGGATGTTTTTGACCACTTTTTAGTCCAGCAGGCTCAGAACCAGGGGGCTGAACTTCGCGATCACACAGAGGCAACGGGGATCGAGTTTAAGAGTGACCACTGGCAAATCAATACCGTCAACGGTCCGGTTACTGGTCGTTACCTGATTGCGGCAGATGGAGCTAAGGGACCAACCCGCAAATGGCTTGGTTTCAAAGAGGCAAAACCTCGGCTGGGGGCATCCCTGGAAACAACCCTGCCCAATGTGGATCCGGACAATGTCCACTTTGAATTTGGCATGGTCAAGAATGGCTACATCTGGAATTTCCCAAAATCCACCGGATATTCTCTCGGTGTTGCCACCTTCCGGGGTGGTGAGCCATCTGACCTGCAAAAATTACTCTCTGAATACGCCCAGAAATTTGGATTGGATGTGAAAGCGAGTCAGCCGACACTCCATCCCATCTGCCTTTGGGATGGCAACCAGAAGCTGCATACCCAGAATGCAGCCCTCGCTGGGGAAGCGGCTTGTGTGGCGGATCCCTTTACAGCGGAAGGGATTCGTCCCTCAATTTTCACGGGTGTAAAGGCAGCCGATGCGATTAATCAGGCGCTTGCAGGAAATTCTAGTGCCCTGGAAGCCTACACTCAAGTCATTAATGATGAGTGGGGCACCGATATGCTCTGGGCACAGCGCTTGGCTGGTTTATTCTACCGGGTGCCTGGAATTGGCTACAAAATGGGAGTCAAACGACCGGCAGCCACTGAGCGGATTGGGCAAATCCTGTGTGGAGAATTGCGCTATGCCGATGTCGCAAATGCTGCGATTAAAAAACTCAGCGGCAGTTTTATTCCTGGCATGGGTTAAGGATAGCGGATGCCAAATTCAAAAAAGTCCGTGACTCCGGCATGGGGGGCGGACCTGAGTGGATTCATTACCCGGTGCAGTGTAAAGATTGTCATCTTTGGGGTGCTGGTAGTATTGCTATGCACCCTCTATCCATTCCGGTTCGCGTTTGAAGGAAATCTGATGGCGACGATCGCCGCAGAATTTTGGCACCAGACCACTCCCCTCGACGTTGTGGTGAATGTGCCCTTATTTTTGCCATTAGGCTTTGGGTTAGCAGGACTCTTACGCAAGAGCCGAATCGGAGTCGGCACCCAACTGCTAATGATTTTGGGAATCAGTGTGGGACTATCCTTCACAGTGGAGTTTCTCCAATTATTCTTGCCCTCAAGGGCGGCTACCATCGCCGATATTGTCACCAATGGCTTAGGGGGAGTGCTGGGAGCAATCGCCTTTCGGCAATGGGGAGAAGCAATTTTTTCCTACCTGCTGAAGTTGAAAATCAAGTCCAGGAGAGTATTTGCAAAGCTATCAGCGAAGGCACTGATGGCAGCTTTTCTGGGCTATATGGTGCTGGCATTTGGAGCCATGGGCATCCTCCAAGCCACGACTCTTTCTCCCTGGGATCCCTCCTTCCCGCTTCTCCTCAGCCATAATCTGGTCGGCAACTATCCCTGGAAGGGTACCGTCTCCCAGATTCAAATTGCGGACAGGGCAGTGTATCAGAAAGAGGCACGCCAAATTCTGGCGGGTGAGATTTCTCCTCATCTAAAAGGGGCACTGGTGGCTGATTATCCTTTGCAAGGAAACGATGCCTATCGCGATCGCACCGGGCAATCCCCCGATCTGAGTTGGCACGGCAAGCCAACCACCCAGCCTCTGAATCAAATCGGAGCAGTGCTGGATCGAGATCGCTGGTTGGAAACAACGGATCCCGTCACTCCCCTGATCCAGCGATTACGGAATACGTCGCAGTTCACCATACTACTCACGATTGCCCCCGCCAATATTGAATATGCGATTCGGGGCGGCGCACCGATTCTGGCGATCGCCAATCAATCAGGTGACTATAACTTCATCCTGGGACAAAGAGGACAACTGCTGGTTTTTTGGATACGAACGGCATTAAGCGAAACCAGCCATAATTTCTACCTAGCCGATGGATTTGCAGGCGGACTGATCACCCATACCAATCCTCAACGGCTGTTGATTTCTTACTCCGGCTCAGTCCTACGGATTTATAGCGATCGCTCAACCGATCAATACACCTTTTCTTTGATGTCACCTGGTGCCAGAGTCATTTCCCTGGGGCTTCTGTTTGCGCCGTTAGGGTTTCTCTTATCGTTGATTGCCAGGAAGATACAGGGAGGACTGATTCTCCAGACAGGCTTGATTTTCGGTGGAGCTGTATTGCCACCAATGCTTTTGGAAGGACTTCTAATTAGCACGACGCACCGAAATATAAGCTGGGAAAACTTACTACTGGGAATACTGATTATGGTGAGCGCCTTGCTGGTATTCCATGGCCCTCGGATGCTCCCAGGCAGGGTCCAAAATCCATGACTTTTTCTAATCTCTAAATTGGATTGCAATCCGTAGAACTACGAGTTAAGAGCCAGTAGATTGGGGAATCCTGATACTAGAACAAGCCTAGATCTGGAATGTGGTTACGATGCAAGTTTCCCAACCTGCCAGCCCTCTGATGAAGTCAAATTTGATACCGGCTGAGACGTTGCCGGGTGAAAGTTTTCCCTCCGTTGCTGAAGTTCAAGTCTTAGAGCTTCAACAACAGACCGAGCGGGAGCGCCTGGTTAGCAAGATTATGGGGAGAATTCACCAGTCGCTGGACTTGCAGGAAATCTTAAACACGACGGTGGCAGATGTTCGGCACTTGCTCCAGACAGATCGGGTCATTATCTTTCGGTTTGAGGCTAATTGGAGTGGGGTGGTTGAGGTTGAGTCTGTTGATGAAGGCTGGTCATCGATTCTGGGACTCACGATTAAAGACCCCTGCTTTCAAGCAGTGTATGAAGATAGCTCCCAATGGAAGCTGAGTTGGGCAATCGAAGATACTAACACAGGAGATTTGACGCAGTGTTACGCGGACTTGCTCAGCCAGTTTCAGGTCAAAGCAAATTTGGTGCTGCCGATTATTCAAGGCGATAAACTCTGGGGTTTGTTGATTGCCCATCACTGTCGCAGTCCCCGGAAATGGCAACCTTTGGAAGTAGACCTGTTGAAGGAACTGGCAACTCAGGCTGCGATCGCAATTCAGCAGTCCGAGTTATATCATCAGGTTCAGATACTCAATGCTAACCTGGAACAGCAGGTGAAGGAGCGAACACAGCAGCTCGAACAGTCGCTTGACTTTGCCGCTGTATTGAAGCGAATTAGCGATCGCATCCGTGACTCCCTGGATGAACGGCAGATTTTACAAACTGCAGTCCGGGAACTGGTCAGCGCCCTTAAGGTGGACTATTGCTGTGCCGCACTTTACACCCCCAACCGGACAACCGCAATCATCCAATATGAATTCACCCATGTCGAACTGGAATCTGCGATTGGGCAGGTATTGGAGGTTGCAGACACCCCAAAAGTTCACCAACAATTATTATCAGGCAAGTATTTTGAGTCTTACGACAACGGGCGGGTTGGTTATCTGCAAGCATCAGAGACTGGCGATCTGGCCTGTCCGCCCCTGTTTGAGCGGTTTGCAGCCAAACTACTCTGCCCCATCTTTCTAGATCCTGCTTCCTGTGAGTCCAGCCCAGACCCAGGCACACCGGGTGCCTGTGGGATTGATCCCGGTGCAATTGGTTACCTGGCAGTGATTGACCAGACCTATCACGTCTTTACCGACACCGAGATCAAGCTAGTGAAGCAGGTGGCAAATCAGTGTGCGATCGCCATTCGTCAGGCAAGGCTTTACCAGGCTTCCCAGGCACAGGTCGAAGCCCTGGAAAAGCTCAATCGGCTTAAGGATGATTTTCTCAGTACGATTTCCCACGAACTGCGAACGCCAGTAGCCAGTATGAAAATGGCAATTCAAATGCTGAATCTGTCTCTTAACCAGGGCGGCTCAACCCCATCTGAGAAAACAGTCCACTATTTAAATATTCTCAATGCCCAGTGTGAACAGGAAATTGGACTGATCAATGACCTGCTGGATTTACAGCGATTAGAAGCGGGTACTCGATCGCTCAAACCCACGCAAATTCAGCTACACGACTGGTTGAATCAAAATCTGCAACCCTTTCAAGAACGGAGCAAAACTCAGCAGCAGAAGCTCCAGGTCAACTTAGCGCCCAATCTACCGTTGTTACGTTGCGATTTGTCCTCCCTGGAGCGGATTCTGACCGAACTTTTAGATAATGCCTGTAAGTATAGTCCTTCAGAAGCCACCATTCGGCTCAATGTATGGACTCAGGCAGAGACCCTTTACCTGAGGGTTTCCAACTCGGGGGTTGAAATCCCGGCGGCGGAAATTCCCTATGTATTTGATCGGTTCTACCGAGTGCCCAGCCAGGATCCCTGGAAGCAGAAAGGGACAGGACTGGGATTGGCACTGGTGAAAAAGCTAGTCAATCATCTAAACGGCTCAATTCAGCTAAGGAGCGATTCCACAACGACCTGCTTTACTGTCGGAATCCCCCTATAAGAGCGAAGATCCCTGGAATCTTTAAGATTCCGGGGATCCTGGCAGAGATTCTAAGTTCGGCTAGTGCGGCTTCAAACCTATGGACTAAGGAGCCAAAGCATTACCCCGCAAAAGGCTACCAATGGTCTTGGCAGTAATTTTGAGCTGAGTCAGGGGATTGGCAGGAACCACCGTCTTGTAAAGGTAGCTGTCAAAGGTGAGCTTCTGGACATCCATATCCGCACACATTTCGACAAATGCCTCACGGGTGGCATCTGAGCGGTAAAAGACCCGCTGCAACAGATCAAGCACCAGATAGGTTGTACCGTACTTCCTATCCCACTGCTTGATATAGCTCTTGAGGTCTTGCTCAGTTGGAATCCGCTCTCCACTGTTGGTCAGTTCCACAATGGTTTCAGCACACATCCGACCAGACTTAGCGGCAAAGTAGATGCCTTCGCCCGAAGACTTGGTCACCGTTCCGGCGGCATCACCCACCAGCGCTACCCGCCCTACAACCCGTCGGGGTCTGGGATGTTCGGGAATTGGATGAGCTTCTACACGGATAATCTTGCCACCTCTTAGCTTGGCAGCCGCACGCGCCCGAATCCCCGCTTGCAGTTCTTTAATTCGAGCCTGGTTTGGCTTCATCGTGCCCGTGCCTACGGCTACGTGGTCATACTTGGGGAAAACCCAAGCATAGAAGTCGGGAGACACATCATCGCCCACGTACATCTCAGCCAGATCTTCGTAATACGCCATCTTGTCTTCAGGAAGGCGTATCCGCTCCTGGAAGGCGATCGCGTAATTGTAATCCCCAGCATCAATGGCTTTCGCAACCCGTGAGTTTGCCCCATCTGCCCCAATGACGACATCCACTTGCAGAGTTTTATTTTCTCCTTCCAGGGAGCCGTTAGAGTGATCGGCATAGTGGAGGGTATAGGGATCTTTATCGTTACCCGGAATCTCAAGCTTGTGCATGGTGCCATTGATTACCTTTGTCCCAAAGGCAGCAGCGCGATCGCGCAAAAAGCCATCCAGGACTTCCCGACGGCACATGCCAATATATTCGTCATCCTTCAGCGTACTGCCAATCGAGACCTCGACATTCGATGGCGAGATCATTTTCATCTTACGAACACGGCGATCGATGATTTCGGGGGGCAAGTCAAATTCACTCACCATGCAAAGCGGAATGGCACCACCGCAGGGCTTCACGTTGTCCAACTTGCGCTCAAATAAAAAGGTTTCGATCCCAGCTTTTGCCAGAACTTCAGCCGTAGAGGATCCGGCTGGACCTCCACCCACAACAGCAACCCGTAGTGCCAAAGGTTTTCTCCTGATCTTTCAGACGCTACGAGAAAGCATCCTATCATGGACGTTTTGCATACCCATGCCTGACCCGCCTAGATCCTGGAACTTGAAATAGAGCTTAACAATTGAAGGTGACAGAGCTTAATAAGAGCGGAGTGAAAAGGACGGAAATGTTAAGAATTACAGCGCTATCACCGACCACCTAACCCTTTTTCCATCTGCTGACGGGCATTGCGGAGGATGGTGCGGAGTACAGAGAGTTGTTGGTCGTCCGGGCGAACTAATTCTGGCAGTTGACGAACCATTTGCTCGGCTTCTTGATTCAGTTCTGGGCGTTTTAGCTTCTCTGGGTCGAATCCACTGGAGAGGAGAGCATCAAACTGGTCAAAGGCAAATTCACTCGTTTTGTGAAACGCTTCTCGTTGTCTTTCATTCAATCTCAGATTAATTTCTGGATTGGCAGGTTCCCCAGGGGGAAGATCGGGGAGAGTCTGTGCTTTAGTGGCAGAAACCCCAAGGGAGGAAAGCCCCAGCGTGACAATACTCATCAGCAAAACAGGTTTCAGGTTCATAATCTGGCTAGTTAGTAATGGATGGGTGAGCGAACCGGGGGAATCAGTGGTGAAGGATCGCTGCATTTTGCATAACAGCATTGTATTCAGACTGATAAAGGGGTAGAAAGGTTTCTGATAAGCGTTATCAGTGTATTTAGGGAGAAAGGTTGTTGCAGTTACAAGCGATCGCGGTGCCGCCTAAGTCTGGTCTGCCCGCTGAGGGTACCGTAGTTATCCTGCATGGTTGGGGGGCGAATGCCCAGGATGTTTTAGGACTGGCAAATTTTATCAATTTGCCCAATTTCCAAATGATTTTCCCGGATGCCCCCTTCAACCATCCCCATGTGCCGGGAGGAAAGATGTGGTATGACTTTACAGCGGAGTTTAACTTTCAAAGTACCCCCGGTTTTCAGTCTCGTCCCGATATTTCCACCAGTCGTCAACTGCTCAGAGACTTTCTCACCTCCCTGGAAGAAAAGACAGGCGTACCTCTCTCACGCACTATTCTGGGTGGGTTTTCGCAGGGGGGAGCGATGACTCTCGATGTGGGTTTGAACTTTCCCCTGGCGGGTTTGATGGTGTTAAGTGGCTACCTCCATGCACCGCTTCAGTCCCAGACCACACAGTTTCCGCCCGTCTTAATGGTGCATGGCAGGCAGGATGCAGTGGTTCCCTTGAGTGCCGCTCACCAAGCACGGGACAGTTTGCAAGCGCTGAACGTGAATCTTCAGTACCATGAATTTGAAATGGGCCATGAGATTCAGCCCCTTGTGCTGGTGCAAATGCAAAAGTTTGTTGAAGATATGTTTTCAGACGATTAATGAATTGTGGGGATTGGGTCTCAGTTAAACGACACGGGATACAATATAGGGGAATCCACGGGGCTTCTGGTCTCGGTCATTTTCCGGCGACAAGGGGGAGGCGAACATGATGGCAACAGTTAGTTTAGAACAACTCAGCTTAGAACAGCTTAATGTTTCGGCTTTAACGGAGGCAGACGTGTCTGCGATCGCCGCCAGGCTGGAGGCAGACGAATACATCAGCACTTCAGACGAACTGCACGACTGGCACCTGCTAAGAGCGATCGCCTTCCAGCGTCCAGAGTTGGCGGATCCCTACTTCTACTTGCTGGATATGGAAGCCTACGACGAAGCGTAAATAGTGAGTGGCAATGCCGACCTCCGGTTTTTTTGAAAAAATCGGAGGTCGGTTTTCAGAAGACTCTTTGTGTAAAGCTTGAAATTTTACCAGATGCAGGGTAGACGGGTTCTGGTTGGATTTGGTGGCGGCATTGCAGCCTATAAAGTGTGCGAAGCCATTTCATCTCTGGCAAAGTCAGGTGCAGAGGTGAGGGCAATCCTAACCCACTCGGCGCAACAATTCATTACCCCACTCACCGTCTCTACCCTCTGTCGTCACCCCGCTTATACGGATCAGGATTTTTGGCAACCGAACCAGCCTCGACCGCTGCATATTGAATTGGGTGAGTGGGCAGAACTGCTGGTGATTGCCCCTTTGACGGCAAATACCCTGGCAAAGCTAGTGTATGGCATGGCGGATAACTTGTTGACCAATACCGTCCTGGCATCCACCTGTCCAGTTTTGCTGGCTCCAGCCATGAATACCGATATGTGGGAGCAGCAGGCTGTTCAGCGCAACTGGAGGCAGATTCAGGCTGACCCTCGCTATCATACAGTCGGTCCGGGGGCAGGCATTCTGGCGTGCGATCGCATCGGTACCGGACGCATGGCAGAACCGGCTGAAATCCTCTGTCACCTTGTTTCTCTGCTTCACACGAAGGGGCAGCGCGATTTGGCAGGTAAACACCTCCTCATCAGCACTGGCGGAACAAGGGAACACCTTGACCCAGTACGCTTTATTGGTAATCCTTCGACCGGAAGAATGGGCATTGCCCTGGCGCAGGCAGCCAGCCATCGCGGCGCAACGGTCACGCTGGTTCATGGTCCGGTAGAGGCGGGACTCCTCGCATCGCTCCAGCAAGTTCGATTCATTCCAACAAGCAGTGCGGCGGAAATGCGGCAAGCATTACTGGAATGGTTCCCTAACGCCGATTGGACAATCATGGCAGCCGCCGTTGCGGATGTCCGACCTGCCTACTACAGTTCAGAAAAAATGCCTAAAGCAGATCTGCCCACCAGACTGGATCTGGAACCTGTGCCAGATATTGTTGCTGAACTGGGCAGACTCAAACGTCCTCATCAGAAGTTAATTGGGTTTGCTGCGCAGACAGGAGACATTGTTACACCTGCACTAGAGAAACTGAAGCGAAAAAAACTGGATGCGATCGCTGCCAACCCCATTGACCAGCCCGACAGTGGCTTTGGCAGTGATTCCAATCAGGCAGTTTTCCTGGATAGCCGGGGAAGACAATCAGCGATCGAGCCATGCAGTAAGCTCGACATGGCACACCATCTACTGGACTTTATTCAAGCAGGCGAATTACCAGACCAGGAAACCTGCTGCCCTTCATAAACGACCCCGCGAGAATGTAAATTAAAGTCCCTTTTCTTTTATCTGTCTTCCTTTCAAAACTTCCCAGCCTATTTTCAGCTTTTACAGATTAATATCGACAAAGCAATGGGTTTCTCTTGCTATATTTTTTGGGAAGCCTAAGGGTGCTGGTACATCTTTGTATGCAGCAGAGTTTTTGAGTGATCGTCACAATGCCTTTAGGGAAAGATCAGAAGTTCTGGACAAGCTTCAAGCAAAGGATGGTCGCAGGAAACAAGGTTTGGTTAACCTCTGCGGGGGTAGCTGGCTTTGTGATTTTTCTGCGTCTGGCGGGAGTCTTACAGGCGTGGGAGTGGACAGCCTTAGATCAGTTCTTTTGCCTCCGTTTGATGGAGCCTGTTGAAAAACGGGTGGTGGTGGTAGGCATTGACGAAACCGATTTGCAGAAAGCAAAGCAGTGGCCCCTGCCCGATCGGGTGATGGCTCAACTGCTACAAAAGATTCAAACTTACCAGCCCCGCGCCATTGGCTTAGATATTTACCGGGACTTGCCGGTTGAACCTGGTCATGGGGAGTTACTCAAGGTATACAAGGAGTTACCTGATTTAATTGGGATTGAGCAAATTAAGGATCGGGACAGTGCGGGGATACCGCCCCCCCCGATCCTGGGCGATCGCGGTCAGGTTGGGTTTAATAACTTGATTTTTGATGCGGATGGCAAAGTTCGGAGAGGGCTACTGTATTGGACAGTAGAGGACGGTAAAACCCACGAAAGCTTAATTCTGAAACTGTCGCTACTCTATCTCAAGGCAGAAGGAATCACTCCCCAACCAGCGATCAGTAACCCTGATTATTTACAGCTTGGAAATGTAGTGTTTCGCCGCTTTGAAGCAAACGACGGAGCTTACGTTCGGGCAGATGATGGAGGGTATCAAATTCTGGGCAATTTGAGGGGGGCTGCTAATGCCATTCCTACAGTATCGATGTCAGATGTGATGGAAGGGCGTGTTCCACCGGAGGTGTTGCGCGATCGCGTCGTGCTAATTGGGTCCACTGCCATCAGCCTCAAAGATTTCTTCTATACCTCCTACAGCCACAACTTGGGGCAGTCTCCCCAACCCGTCTCTGGAGTTGAACTCCAGGCACAATTTGTTAGCCAGGTGCTGAGTGCGGTTTTGGATGGGCGCGGGTTGGTCAACACCTGGGGCGATCCCCTGGAGTGGGTGTGGATTCTGGCATGGTCCTGGTTAGGGGCAAAGATTGTGTGGAAGTTGCGATCGCCCTATAAAGTCGTTCCAATGATTTTTATGGCAGGAACGGGGCTGATTGGGATTGCCCATACCGCATTTCTGGCAGGCTGGTGGATACCGCTCGTGCCTCCCCTTTTAGGATTGACGGGATCGGCGGTGGTGATTCTTGCCATTCTTGCCCATTTAGAAGAAGAACTGAAGCGCTCCAAAGAATTCCTCAACAGCATTATCAACACCATACCTGACCCCATCTTTGTCAAAGATAGGCAGCATCGTTGGATTGTACTCAATCAAGCCTATTGTAGGTTTTTGGGTCGTCCTCTAGAGGATGTGCTAAATCGGTCTGACTACGACGTATTTCCACTCCATGAAGCGGAAGTCTTTCGCCAGCAAGATCAACAGGTTTTTGATAGCGCTCAGGAACACGAACATGAGGAAGAGTTTACTGATAAGAATGGGACAACCTACCACATTGCCACCAAGCGATCGCTACATAAAGATGCAGCAGGTAATCTGTTTCTGGTTGGCGTGATTCGCGACATTACCGAGCGCAAACAGATGGAAGACGAACTGAAGCGCACGGCGGCTGAACTGGTACGCTCCAATGCCGAACTTGCCCAATCTGCCAGTCAGCTTCGTCACCTGGCAAACCACGATACCTTAACTGGCTTACCCAACCGCAAACTGTTTGAAGAACGCCTCGGACAGGCTTTGGAGTGGGCACAGGAAAACACCCAGTTGGTGGCACTCCTGTTCCTGGATTTGGATGGCTTTAAACTAATCAACGATACTCAAGGGCACGACATTGGCGATCTGTTGCTAAAGGCAGTTGCCCGTCGTTTGACTGGATGCCTGCGCAGTAGTGACACGGTTTCTCGGCTGGGGGGAGACGAGTTTACGGTGATCCTGCCAGCAATTCCTGGTGCCCAGGATGCCAGTCGCGTCGCTGAAAAGATTCTCACAACCCTTTCCAAACCCTTTGAAATTGAGGGGCATACCATCTTTGTTACGATCAGTATTGGCATCAGCCTCTTCCCTCAAAACGGTGAAGATGCGGAAACTTTAGTGAAAGAAGCCGATAACGCCATGTATCAAGCCAAAGAATTAGGCAAAAACCGTCATCAGTTCGCACCTTCGTAACGGTTGCTACGGGGGGATCAGTAGTCACCGATTAGGCTTAATTCAATTCAAAAGGTCACCCGTTTGAAAGAGTCCAAAATACGAGAATTGATTTAAACCCATAACCAAGACCAATCACTGCTTCCATAGTGAGGGAATTTAGACATGGTAAATGGCAAGACACGATCGCCCCACCGGGTGGTAGTGGTCGGTGGGGGCTTTGGTGGGTTGTATGCGGCTAAATCGCTGGGCAACACTCCCACGGAAGTCACGCTGATCGATAAACGTAACTTTCATCTGTTTCAACCGCTGCTTTACCAGGTCGCCACGGGAACCCTATCTCCGGCAGATATTTCTTCTCCTCTGCGTGGTATTCTCAGCCGGTTTAGAAACATTAAAGTCTTAATGGACGAGGTGGTTGACCTGGATCCTCAAGCACAGAAAGTGATTTTGCGTGGTAAGGAAATTCCCTACGATTCGCTGGTGGTTGCTACGGGAGTTAGCCATCACTACTTTGGTAACGACCAGTGGAAAACGACGGCACCAGGGTTAAAGACGGTGGAAGATGCTCTGGAAATGCGCCGCCGGATCTTTATGGCATTTGAGGCAGCCGAAAAAGAACTCGACCCTGAAAAGCGGCGGGCATGGCAGACGTTTGTGATTGTGGGAGGTGGTCCAACCGGGGTAGAACTGGCAGGGGCGATCGCAGAACTTGCCTTCAACACGCTCAAACGGGACTTCCGCAACATTGATACGACTGAAACCCAAATTCTTTTGCTGGAAGGTTTGGATCGGATTCTGCCCCCCTACCCACCGGATCTGTCCACTAAAGCAATCGCCTCTCTCAATCGGTTGGGTGTCACTGTCCAAACCCAATCAATGGTGACTGATATTTCTGATCATGTTGTCACGTATAAGCGAGATGGGCAAGTAGAAACCATTGCGACCAAAACCATTTTGTGGGCAGCCGGTGTCAAGGCATCGGCAATGGGGAAAATTCTGGCAGACCGCACCCATGCCAGCCTTGATCGATCCGGGCGGGTGATCGTTGAACCAGACTTGAGCATTGCCGGTCATCCCAACATTTTTGTCATTGGCGACCTGGCACACTTTGCCCACCAGGGAGACAAGCCACTGCCGGGGGTCGCTCCGGTTGCAGTCCAGCAAGGGGAATACGTTGCCAAATTGATTAAGAAGCAGCTTCAGGGGGAAACGTTGCCTCAGTTTACCTATGTTGATGCGGGTAGTCTGGCAGTGATTGGGCAGAATTCTGCCGTGGTTGACCTGGGGTTTGTGCAGCTAACGGGGGCGATCGCGTGGCTTACCTGGGTCTTTGTTCACATCTACTACTTGATTGAGTTCGACAACAAACTGATCGTTATGCTCCAGTGGGGCTGGAACTACTTCACCCGCAACCGGGGTGCCCGCCTGATTACCGGCGAAGGTTCCCTAATCCAGGTTGAGCAAACCGCCGATGGGGAATACCATACCCCCAGCCCCAGCTCAACCGTTAAAGTTTGAGAGGCAGAGGAGCAAGGGGGCAAGGGGGCAGAGGGGAGGGGAAGTTAAGAGTTAATAGATAATGACAATGGGTAATTAATCGTCCTTTGTCATTCGTCCTTTGTCATTCGTCGTCTGTAAATACCAATGACTACTGACCAATGACCAATGACTACTGACCAATGACTACTGACCACCTTCTAACAACTAACAACTCCTCCCCCCTCCCCCCTCTCAATACCCCCATGCCCCTCAAGCCCTTCCAGATTCTGACCCGCCTCAATGCAAAACGAGCCGACTTTGAGACTTTTGATAAGCGGGCACAGACCGCCTTTGAAATTTACCAGAAAGCTCTGAAGGAGGCTTCCCAGGAAACTGCTGCGGAGTTACTGGAACGGTTGCAACTGGTTGCCAGGAGCGATCGCGGCGCAGAGCCGTTAGAACTAATTGATGACTGTCCGCACTGGATTATTCCTGCTAACCTGACCTGGCAAAGCCGGGAGCAAAGTCTGAACTGGGTGCGCGATCGCCTTAAGGGCGTATCTACCTTTGCGGTCGATGGTTCCCAGATTTATCCCGGCAAGGATCTATCAATCCCCATTGCGCTGGTGCAAATTGGCTGGTACGAAAACTTCCATACCAGTGATGGTAGGTATGAAAAAGATGTGGACTTAGATGTGATGACCCCCACGGATTTAAAGGTCAGCAGCGGGGGGGAACCTGTCGATCGCAAGGTGAACATGCGTCGGTTTGAAATGGAAACCCAGCGTCTAATTCGGTATATGCAAGAGCGGGAAGACTGTCAGAACTGCCTTGCTTTTTTAGATGGATCGCTGATTGTGACCTTTGCCGATGCCTTTGATGAAACCACTCGCCAGCACTACATCGATTGTGTTACCCATCTGCTTCAGGCAAGCCAGGATTACCGTGTGCCGTTAATCGGCTACATTGATACTTCCTATGCCAGTGATCTAACCCTGATGCTGCAACGGGCGTTTGAATTGCCAGAGGTTGCCTCTCTTCATGATGCCGCGTTGTTGGGCAGGTTTATGCAGTGGGGCGATCGCACCCCCCTTTTTCGTTGCCGCCGACCGGGAATTTTGCTCAAGTACCCCGGTAACCTTGCCAGCCAGATTGCCTTTACCTATTTGAAGGCGCATGATGGATTTCCCATTCGTCTGGAATTGCCCCTCTGGATTTACGAAGCCGGACTGCACGAACAGGTGATTGACTGGGTGCGCTGCGAAATCATCGTGGGCGGTGGTTATCCCTATGCGATTGAAACTGCCGACCAGACCGCAGTTCTTAAAACGGAAGACCGCCAAACGTTTTATCGCCTGCTACAGGACTGGGCAGAGCAAGAAAACTTGAACCTCAGGCTTTCCCGTAAGATGGTCAGCAAGGTCAGAAGAAGATAGCCTTTTCAAGGCTGCAAGCCTAAAACGTAAAGTCTATGGCAACGCTCTTTGCTAAGTACTTGTCGCTGGCAAATGTGGTCACCACATCTAACACCACCACCCCAAAAGAGATTGGGTTGAGACCCGTAGCCTACTCAATAACAGGTGGCAGGTCGTAGGTCGTAGGTCGTAGTGGGTTTATTACCAATGACCAATAACCAATGACCGTCCTTACCTCTCCACTTTCCACTCTCAATTCTTAATCTTCCCTGACTCAACTGTGGCTAACAAAATGCGGTTAACGAACTTCTTAGTTAATTAATTGGTTGGCGATCGCAGTATCTTGCAAGTCTTGCAATCTATGTCCTTTGATAGATTTACTGGTAATGAAGTTTACAGCTTTCTTTTACAAGATTTTACTCTGTAGATAGAAGTGACTTTTATCTTCGTAAGCCAAATTGGAAATATGGGTTGCTCCAACAGTAGCTCATCAATCAAAGCAATTAGTTAAAGAGTGCATGTTAACTATTTTGAGGAATTTCCAATGACTGGATATATGTGTTGGCTTTCAAGATTTGGCAACGATGGAGAAAAGATTTTGCACTTGCGGTTGGGTGTTCATCAACCCTGGCAACCTTACACCGCTTTTCCCCATCTGGCTGTGCCTGACTACCGGGTTCCTGGAGGCTCAAAGGGTTGGGCAACGTATCAAAAGCTTTTGAAAGCGGGATGGAATCTTATCCCATCTGAACAAGGTTATCGATCAGCTTTAAAGGCAAGTTAGGCGTAGACTTAGAATTAAGAGGTAAAGAACGAAAATTAAATAAATTTGAAGATTATGTAGGGATGGGTTGCCAACTGTATGAATTGGTTGATGATTATACCGTCAAACCCATCCCTACAGTTTTATACCGATTCAAATTGATAATCTCAAGCGAATTTTACGCGAAGAATGTATTAATAATAAGCAGCTTCAGCGGTTCAAGCTGGACTTGCCCAAAATCGGGCTTGGAAACCCATGCCCTCAGGCGATCGACTGAGAAAAATAAATTTCGATTTCCGCTATCCTCAATAAACACGTTTACGTGCCCTTGCCTAAGGGCAATGCTACTCCGCATAGATCGGCTTTGGTGTTGCCATCGGAACCATGAATCCGTTAGATATCTTGAGAAAGTCTGCCAGCGTTTCAGGTGGGCTATGTCCTCACAAGCTAATCCTCTGTCGGAAGCCCAAAATACCTCCGGTTATGATTTATGATTACGGTGACAGACCTTCAGAGAAGGTTAACCGTTAATGATGCATTCTGGCGCATTCTGCGTGTATTGCAGCAAATCTCTAACCTGAGCATAGTTGTTTGCCAGGAGATTGCTTGCTGCTTACTGGTATCGTTGTGCCAACCACGCTTCTTTCACTCGCTTACGGACCAGTCGATGCCATTAATGATAAAGGTATTTAATGACACTCGTTTTTTAGTCAGCCAATTTTGAGTGAGTGAATTATGATTACCCTGATTAGAGAACATACCCAGCCGTAACCTCATGGAAGATCGGTTTAGCCCTCGCGATGGTAGTGCCAATATATCGATTCGTTCAGCCCCTTTTTTTGAGGGGTTGCCTGAAGCGGCTGTCGAAAAAGCAACTGCCCATGTGGTCATGCGGAGCCATCCAGCAAATCAGGTGATCTTACTGGAAAATGATTGGGGAAGCTCGGTGTACTTTATTTTGAACGGCTGGGTAAAAATTCGTACCTACAACCTCGATGGGAAGGAAGTGACCCTGAATATTCTGGGTAAAGGAGAACTATTTGGAGAAATGGCTCCCCTGGATGAGGTACCCCGTTCAACGGATGTCATTACCCTGGCTCCGACGGTAATTGGCAACATGCCATCCCAGGACTTTGTAAATTTGCTCCACACAGAGCCCCAGTCAGGTATTCGCCTAGCTCAATTGATGGCGCGTCGATTGCGTCAGGTAAACCGTCGTCTGCGGTTACGCGAGTCTGACAGCACCTCGCGGGTGGCAGACATTTTGCTATTTCTGGCAGATGGGCAGGGTAAAAAGAGCCAGCATGGAACTGAAATTCCCAATTTACCCCATCGGGAACTCAGTAGCCTGAGTGGTCTGGCGCGGGAAACGGTCACACGAGTCCTGAGCAAGTTGGAAAAGAAAGGGCTGATTACTCGCGATCGCGACACCTTGACGATCCCGGATCCCCACGCACTGGAACGGTTGATGATTTGAGGGGGTGTGAGAGGGGTGAGGTGACTTTTAACTCTAAATTCTTAACTCTGAACATCTCTGTCTATCACTTTCAAGCCAAAATAGGTCAAAACCAGATCACCAGGACCCGTGTTGCTGACTTCGTGTTCTTCGCCAGGTTCGACGGTAATGCAGGTGCCAGGTTGAAGGGTATAAGGCTGACCATCAATCTGAATCGTGCCCTCACCAGCTTCGACAAAAAAAACTTCGTACATATCCGCGTGGGCGTGAGTGGCGGCAATTTGCCCAGGTGCGAACCGTGCCTGGGCAAAGTTGGTCAGGTGGGGCAAGTCACCCAGACGCAGCATCACCTTTTTCTGGATGGCTGGATTGTGGGAAACGGTTTCTTCGGGCAGAGTGGATAAGGAAGTCAGTTTCATAGTGAATGGTAAAACAGCGTAGTCAGCTTAAAGTTCTTTTGCTGCAAATCCGGGATGACGAGATTACGTGCCTGGAAGAGTTAAACGAATTTGTCCGTTTCAGTGGGTTGGAAACCCATCAGTTCAGGGCGTTGAATACCTTTGCAACCCCTCAGTTCGACCCTACCTGTATGGAAGGGTATGATGCTTTGTTTGTAGGCGGTTCCAGCGATGCATCCGTGACGCAGCCAGAGCGGTATCCCTTTGTTGAGGATAGCAAACGTCTGGTACTGCACTGTTTGAAGGAAGATATTCCAGTTTTTGCGTCCTGCTTTGGATTTCAGGTCGCGGTTGAAGCGTTAGGTGGGCAAGTTGTTTTAGATCAGGAAAAAATGGAGATGGGGACGTATCGCCTGACCCTGACCGAAGCCGCAACGACCGATCGCCTATTCCATGATGTTCCCCGTGAGTTCTGGGCAGTATCGGGGCACAAGGAACGGGCAGTTTCCCTCCCCCAGGAGGCAATCTTGCTAGCGTCTTCACAGCGGTGCCCCTATCATGCGTTTAAGATTGCCAACAAGCCATTTTATGGATTTCAGTTTCATCCTGAGGTTGATCCCGCTGACCTGACTTCTCGAATCACGCGCTATCAGGCTCGCTACCTCGACAGTGCCGATAGGTTGACAGAAATTTTGCAAGACTTGCAAGATACCGCGATCGCTAACCAATTAATTAAAAAGTTCGTTGACCGCATTTTGTTAGCAGCCGTTGAGTCAGGGAAGATTAGGAATTGAGAGGGGAAAGTGGAGAGGTAGGGATAATCATGGGTCATGCGTCATGGGGCATGGGACATGGGTAACAAACCACTACGACCTACGACCTGCCACCTTTTATTGGCTGACCTATGACCAATCACGGCTCTACCATTCAACAACGAACAACAAGTAACTCTCCTCACCCCTGACTGACCTCTAATCGAGAAACGCTATATACTGAGCACAGCCTTGGTGCATCCGTATGACAACCCCACAATGGAAAAGTGCTGAACTCCTGCCTCAAACTCTGAAAGGACAGCGGGTTCTAGCGGCGATCGTGTTCACGGATGGAGTTAGCTTTAGCGCCCGCATGGCAGTGGACGAGGAGAATACCCTGCAAATTCTTCAACGCGACCTGGAGCTGATGTTTCGGCTCTGTGAGGAATCCGAAGGGCATGTTCTAAAAACGACCGGGGACGGGCTGATGATGTACTTCACCAGCGCGGTGAAGGCAGTCGAGTGTGCGGTAGGAATTCAGCGGGCGATCGCCCAAGCCGCTACCGACCTTTCGCCCCAGGATGTGATGGCGCATCGAATTGGCATTCACCTGGGGGATGTCTTTTTCAGCGAAACCGATGTGATGGGCAGCGGAGTCAACATTGCGGCTCGGTTGCAAACCAAGGCTGACCCTGGTGGAATCTGCATTTCCCAGACAGTCTACGATGTGGTCAAAAATCAGCTAGACCTGAAAACGACCTACCTGGGTCCCCAGGAACTCAAGAATATTAGCGATCCCATCCCGGTCTATCAGATTCTGGAAGGTTCCCCCATCTATGCCTCTGGGTTATTTCCATCCAAGCCTGCCAGGGCAGCCGTGGACCCAGAACTGGCATCGCCCTATAAGGGGTTGAAGAAGTTTGAAATTGAGGATAGAGATCGCTTCTTTGGGCGGGATCAGTTTGTTGCCAGTCTGGTGACTGAGCTAGAGCAGAATCCTCTCATTTTGCTATTGGGAGCATCTGGTAGTGGTAAGTCCTCCGTGGTGCGGGCAGGCGTGATCCCGCGCCTATTGGAAAAGTGGGGCAGTCGCCTGATCAACCTGGTATTTACGCCGGATGAGAATCCGTTTGAGTCCCTTTACGCCAGTTTACTCAGCCGCTACAAACAATCCGATGCCAAACTGGTACGCCAGGCTAAGCCAGATGCCCTAACCCAAGCCATGAAGCTGTTGAAGCAACCAGGCGAACACTGGTTGATTTTTATTGATCAGTTTGAGGAACTGTTCACTCTCACCCCAGTTGAGACGCGCAACCGCTTCATTGAGAGCCTGACCCAACTGGTTAAAGCCAATGACAGTACCGTCAGGCTAGTGATGACCATGCGGGCTGATTTTTTAGATAAATTCAGCGCCTACCCCTCTCTGGGCAAACTCACCCAGCGTCAGATCCGCCTCATGACTGACATGCAACGGGATGAGTTGTGGCTGGCAATTAAGCAGCCTGCGGCGCGCTCAGGGGTGATGTTTGAAAGTGGGTTGATTGAAGAAATTCTACGCGATGTCCAGGGACAGGCGGGGTATTTGCCACTCTTGCAATATACGCTTGATCTGCTGTGGGAGAGCGAACGACAGCACGGAAACTTGAAGGACCACACACTACGCGCCAGAACCTACCGGGAGTTGGGTGGTGTCAGAGGTGCCCTCCAAAAGCGGGTCGATCAGCTATATGCAGAAATGCCAGAGGCAAAGCAGGCAGCGATTAAGCAGATCTTTCTGCGGTTGGTCACAGTCAGTGGTTCCGATGACTCCGGGGGGGGAAGAGCGGTTAGCCGTCGGGCATACCGCTCTGAGTTTACAGGTGATCTGGTCAATAGCACCCTGGATGAGTTGATTGATCAAAACTTGTTAGTCAGTAACGATAGCGATCGCCTCCAGCCTACGGTGGAGATTGCCCACGAAGCCCTGCTTGATTCCTGGCAGGCACTTAAAGACTGGCTGGCTGATGCGAATCAGGTGATTGTAATCAAGCACCGGCTGGCAGAAGATGTTGCCCATTGGCAGAGCTTACAAAAAAATGACGGCACCAAGGCTGACGAAGAACTCTGGAGCGGTTCTAAACTGGAAACCGTACTGGAGCTGAGGCGGGAACGGGCATTTGACTTGATGCTGGGGGGCTTGAACCCGGATGAAAACCGCTTTATTGATGCCAGTATGCGGCGGCGCGATCGCCAGCGGCGCAGAACCATTACTGGGCTGGTGAGTTTTAGTGCGATCGCCCTGGGGCTGGCAGTCCTGGCATTATGGCAGTCCAACCGGGCAGAAACCCAACGACGGCAAGCACTCCTCGGTCAAATTGACACCCTCAGCCTTTCCTCTTCTGTTCTGCTGACCTCTAATCAAAGCTTAAACGCACTGCTGGAAGCTCTCAGAGCTGTACAACAGCTAAAAACAGCCCCCTGGGCAGAGGACAGCACTCGGAATCAGGTCAGAATGGCGCTACAACAAGCCGTTTACGGAGTGCGGGAGCAGAATCAATTGATTGGGCATGTCAAACCCGTCAACAGCATCAGCTTTAGTCCAGATGGTAAATTGCTTGCCTCTGCCAGTGATGATGGAACCGTCAGACTGTGGATGGCAGATGGGCGATCGCTGAAGTCTTTAAAGGGGCATGGCAATCGGATTTACAGCATTGCCTTCAGCCCCGATGGAACCCTGCTTGCCTCTGCCAGCGAAGACAAAACCATTCGGCTGTGGAAGCAGGACAGCAACGGAGAATTCCAGCCCTACAGGGTTATGAGGGGACACACTGCCCCCATCTATCGGGTTACTTTTAGCCCCAACGGTCAACTCCTGGCTTCCGCCAGCGGGGATAAAACTGTCAGAATTTGGGCGATCGATGGACGACAAATGAAAGCCCTCACAGGACACACCGATGCGATTTGGGGAGTCAACTTTAGTCCGAATGGCACGACCCTGGCTTCCGCCAGTGATGACACAACCGTGCGACTTTGGGCAATCAATGGTCAGCCCCTGAAAGTTCTCAAGGGGCACACGGACGATGTCAACAACGTCAGCTTTAGCCCCGATGGCAAGTTCGTCGCTTCTGCCAGTAACGATCGCACGATTCGGCTATGGACCACCGCTGGGAATCCCGTTAGAAATTTGAAAGGACACGGCGATTACGTCAACGATGTTCGCTTCAGCCCCGATGGAAAGCGCCTCGCTTCTGCCAGTTGGGACACCACCATCAAACTCTGGTCATTAGATGGACAGGAACTAACTACGTTCAAGGGACATCGGGGATACGTCTGGAGTGTGAGCTTTAGTCCCGATGGAAACCGCCTCGCTTCTGCCAGTGGTGACACCACCATTAAGCTCTGGTCAGTCAATGATGACCAGCAAGTGGCTACTCTCGAAGGCCATAGCGATGATATTAGTCGAGTTAGCTTTAGCCCCAACGGCAAACTGATCGCCTCTGCCAGTGCTGACAACACCATACGAATTTGGTCAATAGACGGGCAGCAACTCAAAGCCCTTAAGGGACACACGAATTTGGTCAATAGTGTCAGCTTTAGCCCCGACAGCAAATTGATTGCTTCTGCCAGTGCCGACAAAACAATTAAGCTATGGTCAATAGATGGGCAAGCGATAAGAACACTCACTGGTCATACCAATTACGTCAATGGTGTTAGTTTCAGCCCAGATGGTACACGAATTGTTTCAGGCAGCGCCGACAATACCGTTAAACTCTGGTCGGTAGACGGGCAAGAATTAAAAACCCTCACCGGGCACACCAGCTATGTCAATAGTGTTAGTTTCAGCCCAGATGGTATACGAATCGTTTCAGGCAGCGCCGACAATACTGTTAAACTCTGGTCGGTAGATGGGCAAGAATTAAAAACCCTCGCCGGGCATACTGGGGCAATCAACAGTATCAGGTTTAGCCCCGATGGCAGATTGATTGCCTCAGGCAGTGCCGACGGAACCGCTAGAGTATGGTCGGACGAGGGGGAGGAACTCGCTGTGCTAAAAGCGCATAATAGCTACGTTAATGGAGTTGGGTTTAGCCCAGATAGCAAATTGGTTGCCACCGCCAGTGCCGATAACACGATTAAAATTTGGTCAGCGAATGGGCAAGAACTTAAAACATTGTTAGGGCATCAGGGATCGGTACAGAGTGTAAGTTTTAGCCCGGATGGCAAAATCATTGCTTCTGCCAGCGAAGACAAAACCATCAAACTCTGGAATGCCGAAACCCTCAATTTTGAGACACTGATGACGCGAGGTTGCCATTGGATCTACAGCTTTCTGACCACTAATCCAAATGTTACAGAGAGCGATAGAGAGGTTTGTAGTGGTGTTGTGAGTCAAAACTAGAGTAGGCTAAATTCCTGCTCCATCCAAAAATTCTTCGATGACCTTATCTCGAATGCGGCAACTTGTAGAGTGAGAAACGGCTGAAGCCTCGTCCTTAGATCGATTAACAGAAGATTGGGAGGAAATGGCGGTAGCCGGAGCGATCGCCGCAGTTGGGGCGCTCTTAGACCGCTGAGTGGTTGCTGAAACGAGTGCAAATGACTGGTCAAGGGATTGCTTTGCCTGCACAACCTGTAATTGCTGTTCCAGTGCCTCAATGCGGTCAACCAATGCCCGAATGACTTGCGCTTCCGAGTCAGGTAACCGTCCATGCTCTAGAGGATCGACCCGTTCACCGGAACGATAGACGATGCGACCAGGAACTCCGACAACGGTGCAATCGGCTGGCACATCTCGCAAGACAACCGAACCTGCCCCAATCCGGACGTTATCTCCAATCGTGAGATTTCCAAGCACTTTTGCTCCGGCTCCCACTACTACATTGTCACCCAGGGTGGGATGGCGCTTACCACTTTCCTTGCCCGTACCGCCTAAAGTAACCCCCTGATAAATCAGGACGTAGTCGCCAATGATCGCCGTTTCCCCAATGACTACTCCCATCCCATGATCAATAAAAACTCCCTGCCCAATCTGTGCTCCGGGGTGAATCTCAATCCCTGTTGCAAAGCGGGCAATATGGGAAATCAGACGAGGGACAAAAGGGACATGCAAATCATATATCCAGTGGGCAAAGCGATGAAACAGAAGTGCCTGCAAGCCGGGGTAGCAAAACAACACTTCCAACCAATTGCGGGCAGCCGGGTCGCGCTCAAAGATGATACGAAAGTCTGCAATGAGAGTAGAAAGCACGAGAATTCCCCAGAGAGTTCACTTTTCTCATATTAACGTTTGAGTGCCACCACCGAGTGAGAGAAAGGTTAAGGAATAAAGGGAGTAGAAAGAAAGGGGAGAGTTGAAAGTTAAGAGTTGAAAATTGGTGCACATTCAAGAAATCGTTTATACAAGAAAACGTTTCTCCCTATCCCTGGCTAGTTCTGCTTCACCGTCAATGTATAGTCCCGTTGCACTCCAGGATCAGCCGTGCCAACCCAGATTTTGTAACTGCCAGCAGACCAGTCGTCATCGGTGATGCCAGCATCCTTTTTGGGTCCAGTATCTCTGCCACAGCGCATAACACCATTGGGACCTTGAACCACCAGAGTAGTATCAAAACCGCCGCTATTTACTCTCAACGCCAATTTAGAGAACGGCTGCTGCAAAATCAGAATATGGTCAGGGGTGGGGTCACCAAAGCCAAGACAAGGATTCTTATGGCGATCGCGGTTGCTGGTAATCGCTGGCAAAGATGTAGAACCGCCTGTTGAGCCGGTCAGCATTCCGGTTGTTTTTTCGGCGTTGAGGGTCAATGAGCCAAAATTAGCTGTCTGTCCCAGCACTGGGGCTGCGACAAAAGCCATCAGCCCCAGCACCCCACTTAACTTCAGCCAACTAATTTTCATCCTGCCCATACCTGCTCTCCTGTTTCAGTGTTTCACCCTTTACTTTTCAAGCTTAGGGCTTTTGCAGGGAATGGGTCATGGGTTATCGAGAAATAGTAATCAAACAAAGCCAATAGACCCAGCGATTCATGGTGAATGAGTGGATGGATGGATGGGTGGATGGGGGATGGGGGGATGGGTGGGCATATATGTAGGGGAAAATAATTGTAAGAGCGGGTGTGGAAGCTGCGCCCCTACACCCGCTACTGACGGAACACTAGTACTTTGCAGCGTAAGTTCGGCAACCATTTAGGGTGTTAGGTATTAGGTGCCAGGTACCAGGAACGGTAGCCAGATTTACGCCAAGCTCTACTAGTGTTGCAAACACTAAATTTTGCAACATGGGAGTTTGGGGGCAAAGCCCCCAAGAAGGGGTGGAACCCCTTCACCCCTTGCAAAACTTTCGTTTTGCTGTACTAGAACCGTTATAGACAAAAACAACCTTTTTGAAACTATCAAATCCTTACCTGAGATCGGGGTAAAGACCGGGTCGATTTTTGGGCAGGGGCGCTGCAATTGACAGAACTTTTTCCATGAGCCAGGGTGCAACCCGGTTGCCCCAGACTGCCAGATGACTTTGCCACCCGACCAGGATTTCGTTAGAGCCTTTTGCCAGACCCGCTACTAGTGCCTGGGCAACTTGCTGCGGATTCATTGGTACAACCCAGCGAAACCATTCAATATGGCGAACCATATCGGTGTCTGTGAGAGATGGCAGCAGTGCAACTACCTTAACGTTGTGGGATGCCAGTTCACCCCGTAATGCCTGACTGAAACCCAGAATGGCAAACTTAGTCGCTGAATAAGTTGCCATAGTGGGGGCTGCCATTTTACCCATTAAACTGGAGACGTTGACAATGACACCTTCCCGTTGGGCAACCATGCGACGGGCAACCAGACGAGTGATGGTATACATCCCAATCAGGTTGGTGGAAATCTCTTCCTGCACCTGGGGTAGGCGAGTTTGCAAGAAAGGAGACTGATGGGCAACTCCAGCACAGTTGACCAGTACATGAATGGGACCGTGATCCTTCCAGGCACGGGCAATGGCAATATTAACTTCAATCGGCTGACTCAAATCGACTGCCAGGGTGATCACATCAACCCCTAGGGCTGAGATTTCTGCGGCAACTTCAGCAAGGCGGTGGCGATCGCGGGCAACGAGTAGTAGACGATTGACTCCCTGGGCTGCAAATTCCAGGGCGATCGCGCGGCCAATTCCGCGAGAAGCTCCGGTAATTAAAGCAGTCTTTCCTTGAATATCCATAAAATACCTCCAGGGTAAGGGGACCCATAGCATTCTGAATGGCAAGCTAAATAGCTTGTCCAATGTTCAGTCAATGCAAAATGAGACCAAATGTTGATCTGCAATCAAAATAGTTGTTGATTGCCAGAAGTAAACCTGTATCAGGCTTCAGAGTATGCAGTATCTACGTTTAAGTAACTCGGAAGACTGGCCGCAGAATATGGTTGAGTGATTGCGTTTGAACAACAAAGAGAACAAAACGATCAAGCGCAATAAGTGAATCGTAATGAGTTAGAAGACTGGCGGCATAATCACTTGCAGCTTAGTCAAAGAAGTATCGAATCGAATGCAGCTAGCTGACAGGTGAAACCAATGTAGAGAGAAGCACTTTGCACACGAGCTAAAGTTTAGCGGAGTGACAATGAACCTTAGTGAACAAGCTAAAACGAATCATACAGTAAAGAATCGTGAGTGAATCTATCCAGATGGGTGATTTGCCCAAATTAACTGCCCAGATTTGTTGGAACGCCTGAACCGTAACTTTTGGAGAAACTGGACAATTGAGCGATCGCTCACGGAATGATTTGTAGTAAAAACATGGGGTAATACCTCCTCACGAAAAACATTGGGAAAAAACTTTCCACGTCCACACCCTAGCAACGGGATCAAGAAGCTGCAATGTTTCTTAACGAAAAACCCCAAACTTAACATTTAGATACAGCTATTTCAGAATTCCGTAGGATTACGTGATTTACCCTAGCCTGATTAATTGAAGCATTTTGGAGATTTTGGTCATTGGCTTGACTGAGATTAGGGAGGAATTATGAGAGTCCCTGAATCAGGCTCAACCCAAAAAAATAGCGATCGCTTTGTAAAGAAGCGATCGCTATTCAGATACATACCAGACACTTGCGCTCTGGTTAACCCACGGATCTCTGTATAGATAGCCGAAGCTGGTGGGAGGCAGCAGCGGGAGCCAGGTGAAACAGGGCACGATTCGGGTAGAGATCCTGTGTCATGGCAGTACTGAGCCTTTCAGCCAGGATAGGAACCAATGACGACAAGCAAGACATGGGTTATTCTACCTGTAGAAAACATCCCTCTCTCCCCAATGCTCCAACTCCTTCATGAAAGCCACTGAAGCTTTAAACCGTTATGCCAGAGGCGAGCGTGATTTTTGTCGCGCCAATCTTCGAGGACAAAACTTCAAAGGGCAAGACCTGTCTGGGGCAGACTTCAGTGAAGCCGATATTCGGGGAACAAACTTTAGCAATGCCATCCTGAAAGAGGCGAATTTTACCGGGGCACAGGCAGGGATTCAAAGACGCTGGTGGTGCGTACAGCAGGGACTTGCATTCCTCCTCTCTGCCCTGGCTAGCTTTGTGTCTGCACTTTCAGGGGCAGGAATTGCTGTGTTCTTCTTTCAAACTGGTTCATGTAGTCCAGTCTTTTTCAGTGTTGGAATCGCTACCGTAGGGTTGACGGTTGTTGTGTTTGGGGCGATTGCCCGCCATGGCTTCACACCAAAAGCATTCAGTACAATTGCTGTCGCTTACGCTATCGCTGCCGCTGCCGCTGCCGCTTACGCTTTCGCTGGTGGTGGCGCTTTCGCTGGCGCTATCGCTATCGCTGGCGCTATCGCTGGCGCTGTCGCTGGACCTTTCGCTTACGCTGTTGCTTACGCTGGCGGTGGCGCTTACGCTGGCGCCTATGCTGGCGGTGGCGCTTACGCTGGCGCCTATGCTGGCGCTATCGCTTTCGCTGGCGCTTACGCTTACGCTTTCGCTTTCGCTGGCGCTAACCTTCTGCTCGCGATTTATTGTAGCCGCCGTGCCCTCAAGGGCAATGAAAAGTTTGCTATTCTCCGCGTCTTCAGCGTTGCCTTTGGAGCGATGGATGGCACATCCTTTTGCGGAGCTGACCTGACCCATGCCAATTTCAGCCATGCGCTCCTCAAACGAGCCAACTTTAACCCCACCAGACAAAAACAGACTATTCTGGAGTGGGTCAACTGGCAGGGGGCGAAGTGCCTTGACCGCGCCAGAGTCGGCAATTCTATGTTGGGAAACCCGGCAGTGCGGGAGTTGCTCGTCTCCCGTGAGGGTTCCCACAACTCCTATATCGATGCCAATCTCCGGGCTGCCAACCTGGATGGGGTGAACCTGGAAGGAGCAGATTTGACCTGGGCAGACTTAAGCTGCGCAACATTGCGGCACGCTAACTTACGGGGTGCAAACTTGACTGAATCAATTGTAGTAGGTACAGATCTTACTGGAGCACAATTAACCGGAGCCTGTCTGGAAGACTGGAATATCAGTAGCTATACGACTCTCGAAAGTGTTGATTGTCTGTATGTATATCTGCTGCGGAATGATCAAGAGCGTCGCCCCAATAGTGGCAATTTTGCACCCAGTGAGTTCACTAAACTATTTCAGGAAGCAATTAACACTGTTGACCTCATCTTCCGCAATGGGGTGGATTGGAAAGCCTTCGTTACTGCATTCAAAACGGTACAGGTAGAAAACGAGGGTAGTGAACTAACAATTCAGAGTATTGAAAACAAAGGCGATGGTGTCATTGTTGTCCGGGTCCATGTGCCACCGGAAACCGATAAAGCCAAGATTCACAGCGAATTCAACCAGCAGTATGAGCTTGCACTAAAAACACTCGAAGCCAAGTACCAGACAGAGTTGAAAGCAAAAGATGAACAGATTGCGATTTA
The DNA here is from genome assembly GCF_056784235.1 of Kovacikia sp. CALU 1929. Lineage (NCBI taxonomy): Bacteria > Bacillati > Cyanobacteriota > Cyanophyceae > Leptolyngbyales > Leptolyngbyaceae > Kovacikia > Kovacikia sp. CALU 1929. Next base: position 43,286 of record NZ_JBXBCF010000077.1, on the reverse strand, counting down.
CCGCGAGAAAAGTGCTGATATGAAAGAGATTCTAAGCCTACTCGCTAACCGACCCGTTACTGTTGAAGTAAATGCCAAAGCAGAAAGTAAATCTATGAACGACAGCACAGACCAGAGCCAGAATGTCACGATCGGTGGCAATGTCACGGGTTCTACCATTAACTTGGGTGAGATCAGCGGCAGTGTCTCCAATGCTGTCAACCAGTTGCCGAGTTCTCCTGATCCCAACCAACCCGGCATCAAAGAACTGCTGGCAGAGCTGCAAGCCGCAATTGAAAGCGATGCAAACCTGCCCGATAAAGGCAAAGCAACCGCATTGGAACAAGTGAAGGTGTTAGCAGAAGTTGCTCAAAACCCTGAACAACCAGAGAAGAAGAATTTAGGAAGTCAAGCCATTAACCTTTTGAAAGGTGCGGCATCTTTCCTTCCTGACACGGCCAGGCTAGCGGAAGCCTGTAGCAAACTGCTACCGCTGATTACAAAGGCATTGGGCTTACCTTTCTAAGGTTCTCTCTTCTGGCATTCCAGCAGGAGTTGAAACCGATAGACCATCAGGCGGAACGGACAATGAGGCGATCGCCGTCTTTTCTTAAAAATGCTTAGATTATTTATCCAGAGAAGCTTTGAGCCATTGCCCATGTTCGACAGGGTGGTTTTGGATGCTGTTCTCGTTAGTCTTGTGGTCTCGTTCCCATACTCTGCGTGGAATGCCTTCTTGGGGGCTCCGCCTCCCTGGATAATCGGCAGAGCCGCATCAGAAGGGTATCCAGGCAGAGCCTGGACACCAGAGCTATCCTTCTGAAAACTAATAAAAAAGCGATCGCCGTAAAGAAGCGATCGCTCTTAAATTTGTCCCAGGGATTAGTTTCAGGCGGGTGCAGATTAGCCTGAACCCGACACCTTGTACCCTGTACCCAAATTAATCATTAGTAGTCGAAGTCGCCACCCATGCCAGCACCAGCGCCAGCAGGAGATGCATCCTTCGGCTCGGGCTTGTCAACCACGATGCACTCGGTGGTCAGCACCATACCAGCGATGGACGCTGCATTTTGCAGAGCAGAACGAGTCACCTTGGCAGGGTCAACAATGCCTGCTTCAAACATGTCAACAAACTCATTGGTTGCAGCGTTGAAACCAACGTTGAATTCCTTCTCCTTGACGCGCTCAGCGATGACCGCACCGTTTTGACCGGCGTTTTCAGCGATACGCTTCAGGGGGGCTGCCAGGGCACGCGCCACAATGGTCGCACCGATGAGTTCTTCGCCGCTCAGGTTGCTGCTTGCCCAGGACTCCAGATCAGGACTCAGGTGAGCCAGGGTGGTACCACCACCGGGAACAATTCCCTCTTCCACGGCTGCTTTAGTGGCGTTGATTGCATCTTCTAGACGAAGTTTGCGATCTTTCATTTCAGTTTCGGTTGCCGCACCGACTTTAATCACGGCAACACCACCAGCCAGTTTAGCCAGACGCTCTTGCAGTTTCTCCTTATCATAGGAGGACTCGGTTTCATCCATTTGACGACGGATCTGCTCAACACGAGCCTTCACAGCCGCTTCGTTGCCTTCAGCCACAATGGTGGTGTTGTCTTTGGTGATGGTAACCCGACGCGACTTACCCAACATGTCGATCTTGGCGCTATCCAGCTTCAGACCAGCATCTTCGGTAATCAACTGACCGCCTGTTAACACGGCAATGTCTTCCAGCATTGCCTTGCGGCGATCGCCAAAGCCAGGAGCTTTCACCGCAGCCACATTCAACACACCCCGCAAGCGGTTGACGACCAGGGTTGCCAGGGCTTCCTTCTCAATGTCTTCTGCAATGATGACCAGAGGACGACCGGCACGAGCAACTTGCTCCAGCACGGGTACCAGGTCTTGCACAAGAGTAATTTTCTTATCGGTAATCAGCAGGAAAGGCTCATCCAGAACCGCTTCCATGCGTTCGGTGTCGGTTGCAAAGTAAGGAGAAATATAACCCTTGTCAAAGCGCATCCCTTCGGTGACTTCCAGTTCGGTCGTCATGGACTTGCCCTCTTCCAGGGAGATAACGCCCTCTTTGCCAACCTTATCCATTGCGCTGGCAATCATTTGACCCACTTCGTCGTCGTTACCAGCAGAGATGGCACCGACCTGGGCGATCGCCTTAGAATCTTCCACTGGACGAGCGTGGGCAGCAATCTTGTCTACCAGGAAGTTAGTTGCCTTGTCGATCCCGCGCTTGAGGGAGATCGCGTTAGCACCCGCGGCTACGTTGCGCAGACCTTCCTTCACGATTGCATGAGCCAGAACGGTTGCTGTGGTGGTTCCATCACCGGCTGCATCATTGGTCTTAGAGGCAGCCTGACGGATCAAAGCAACCCCAGTATTCTCAACGTGGTCTTCCAGTTCAATTTCCTTAGCGATGGTTACACCATCATTAACGATTTGGGGAGCGCCAAATTTCTTCTCCAATACAACGTTGCGACCCTTAGGACCGAGGGTAACTGCTACCGCCTCAGCCAGAATATCCATACCGCGCTCAAGGGCGCGACGAGCGTTTTCGTTGTAAATGATGCGCTTAGCCATAGATGTTGAGTTCTCTGTGAATGTGTGTTAGCTACGGATAATTTGAAAGCAAGAAACAGAGGCAAAAGGCAACAGATGGTAGATTCACTACCACCTATCACCTACCATCTAAATTAAGCAACGATCGCCAGTATGTCCTTCTCAGAAAGCAAAACATACTCCTCGGTGCCGAGTTTGATGTCGGTGCCTGCGTACTTCGAGTAAAGAACTTTGTCGCCAATCTTCACTTCAGGGTCTTGGCGAGTGCCCTTCTCGTCACGCTTACCAGGACCGACCGCGACCACTTCACCAATCTGTGGCTTCTCTTTTGCTGTGTCGGGCAGAAGGATTCCACCAGCGGTCTTCTCTTCAGAAGCGCTCACCTTGACAAACACACGGTCACCCAGAGGTTTAACTGTAGAAACACTCAGAGTTACGGCTGCCATATAACATTCTCCAAACTAGCAGGTTAGGCTGAAACATTTGGGTTGATTTAGCACTCTCAACCTCTGAGTGCTAATTTAGCGGTAGTAGGGTTCCAATTGCAACTTTTTGGCTTGTACGGGTTCCCGAACTGGGGCAGGGCTTAAGGGGCAACAGGGTACGGGGTAAGAGGTACAGGGTACGGAGATCCACACCTCCCAGTTCACACTTGGTCCCTCAACCCGACTCACTCTTGCTCATGCGGTGAAAGTTGTAAAAGCCAAAGGCCAGCCAGCATATAAGAATGATGGTGGTGAGCAGCAAGACGGCAGGCGCACCAAATTGGACTACAAGAACAGGGGCAGCAACAGTAAACAATCCACCTCCCACAATCGGTTCAAAGAATAATTGCTTGTAGGCAAAGCTTTCTAAGGCACCGGAATGGTTGGTTGGGTCTACCATGCGGATAAGCAGCAAGCCGGTAGAGGTAACGCCCATCGATTGCCCCAGATCACCGATGCCGCGTTCAAACCAGTAAGTTGGCATGATTCGGGGAGCCAGAACCACAAATACGAAGAGATTCCAGGTAATGCCTGTAACGGACAGCAGCAGGAAGGGTCCTAAATTGGAACCAATAGTAATTGGAACCAATAGTAGCAATGGAGATGACTGCCAGTGCGGTTGCTACGGTAACATCCAGGGCAATCCCACCAATCCGGTTTATCAATGGGCGGCTGACCATTTACTCCCGCCCGGTGCGTATGAGGAGCAGTTGCACAATAATTCCCCCAATCAGGGACTTTGCGTTCTTCAATAAGCAACCTTAATCCATATCCCTCTATCTCAAGGAAGAGGATATCGGCTTCAATGAACTCTATCCTTAGGTGGATAAAGTCGAGAAACGCTTAAGCATTTCCTGGTTTATGTTTAACCGAATAATAGCAGGAGATTTCCTTATGGTTGACCCATCCCAGATTAAGGAACATCTGATTGTTTATGCCAGAGGCACAGGCACAATGGAAGGTGCGCCTGGAGTTCAAATTGGTATTGTTGACCATGTGGAGAGTGGCAGGTTCATTAAATTGACCAAAGACGATTCCCACGATGGCAGATATCATTGGTTCCCCATTGATTGGGTAGAAAGCATGGATGATGAAGCAATTTACATTAATAAAAACGCTGAAGAAGTCATGCCGCAGTTGATGGATGATCAGCCTGCCTGAGGTTAAGGAATTTAAGAAAATTCGTTTTTAATCTTAAATCTTGATAGGCATGGAAGGGAGTTATAGAGAGGGGGTGGGGGCGATCGCCCCCACCCCCTCTCTAAAGGATTGGTCAGTTAATCAGAGGAACCCTATACCTTGGCTTCTTCCTTTACCAGCTTGTCCCACCCCAGATCTTTGAGGCTATTGTTCCGGCGCAGAGGTCGCGTCACCAGTTCCAGAATGTCACGGGCATTGGTAAAGCCGTGAATTTGAGCAAAGGTGAATTCCACAGACCATTTGGTATTAATTCCCCGCGCTTCCAGAGGATTAGCGTGTGCCATACCCGTGATCACCAGATCAATGTTTTGATCTTTGATCCGCTGAATTTGGTTGTAGTTATCGGGTTTTTCTACAATCCTGGGTAAAGGTACGCCCATTTCCTCACAGGTCTTTTCTAAAAGAACCAATTCGGCTGCCTGGTAGCGCTTATCCATATAAGGAATCCCAATTTCAGGGCAGGTCATGCCGCACCGGATCAGGAACCGTGCCAGGGAAATTTCCAGCAGGTTGTCACCCATAAAGAAGACGGATTTACCGCGAAGCAGCTTGACGTAATCCTCCAGGCTTTCCCAGATCTGCGCTTCCCGCTCTGCCAGTCCTTTCGGCTCGATGCCAAATACAGAACAAATTTTCTCAATCCAGGCACGGGTGCCATCGGGTCCAATGGGGAAGGGAGCGCCGATTAGCTTGCACTTGCGACGGCGCATGAAGGTGGTTGCAGTCCGGCTGAGGAAAGGATTGACTCCAGCCACGTAGTAGCCTTCCTCGATCACGGGCAGTTCCGTGTAGCGCTTGGAAGGTAACCAACCGGAGACTTTAATTCCCTGCTTTTTCAGCTCTAGGGTTAGCTGGGTCACTACGGGGTCGGGCAGGGAACCAAATAGGACAAATGGTGGATGATCGGCGTACTCCGATTCTTCCGCTTTCACGTCTTCCTGCTTGCGCCCAAAGTTGAGCAATTTGGCAATCGCGTTGCGCTCTTCCTTCTCGGTTTCTGCGGTAGGAGCTTTATCAGGGCAGCGGTGTACCATAGCTGCCAGAACCGTATCTTCTCCTTGAGTGAAGGCGTAATCTAACCCATTGGCACGGGCAACCACAATCGGGATACCAATTTCAGCTTCCAGCCTGGGAGCCAACCCCTCCAGATCCATTTTGATGATTTCGGTGGTGCAGGTGCCAATCCAGACGATGACAGACGGGTTGCGATCGCGCTTAATATGCAAACACAGACGCTTCAACTCTTCGTAATCATTTAACTGAGCCGAGATGTCACCTTCTTCCAGTTCCGCCATCGCGTAACGGGGTTCCGCAAAAATCATCACGCCCATCGCGTTTTGTAAAAAATAGCCACAGGTCTTGGTGCCAATGACCAAAAAGAAACTATCTTCAATCTTCTGGTACAGCCAAGCCACACAGCTAATCGGACAGAAGGTGTGATAGTTTCCGGTTTCACACTCGAAATTCAATGCTTGGGGTTGGGTATCGGCAAGGGTCATGAATCGAGTTCCTCTCTGTTATCAGGTAGTAGGGGGAGGGAGTTGGGAAGAGGGAGTTGGGAGTTGAGAGTTTTAGAGACACTTACAGCGGTTCTCATGCTGATGTGGGAAAAGCTAGGGGTTTGTTATGAGTCATTAGTCCTTTGTGGGCGACCAATGACCAAGAAAGCTGAGAATTGCTATATCCATGACATGATTCATTTTTCATCCCTCATCCTTCATTCCCCCATCAATTCTTTCTCTGTCGTGGGCGAGAACCTTGGCAACTTTCATCCTGTCGGGCACGGACCTTGGCAACATCTTTGGAAGAAGTCAGTCTGATTTCTGTACTACTGGATGAGGGCAGCATTTTGACCGGTCCTTCCCCAATTTCACCAACGGACTCCCGCTCCTTGGAGACGACCTGACTGGTGTTACCATTCTCGATCAAATAATCTTCAGGATTGAAATTTAGACCTAGCGCAATCACGATCCGATCGGGGTTGCTGCTGAGATCGACAACCAGGGGTAGGAGTTGGGTCAGGTTGGGTTCTAGAACAGAAAGTGTAGCCAGAATGAACCCAGAAGAAGGGCGACGCTGACCATCACAGTTGACCCAAACTCCTAGACGGCTTAGCCATTCGCGGTTTTCTTCGTAATAGCTTAACCATTTATCCCTGACGGATTGACGAAGTTGCTCAGTGTTCACAGCGGCGAAAAAAAGTTTTGAGTTGAGAGTTGAGAGTTTTGAATGAAAAGCTAAGAAGCTATATCACTGCTATTAACCGCTCATTAACAATTAATAGCAATGATGCTCGATCGCTCCTACACTGTTAACTCATAACTCAAAACTGTTCACTCACAACTTTTATTTAGACCATCATTAGATCTAACTCTTCTGCTTCGCTCTTCACCTTCGGTGTTTGAGGGTTGAGGTAGAAGTCAGATAGGAGAGAGAAGAGTTCGCGATCGGGGGAGTCATTGGGTACCACCCCCTCAGGACGAGCCAGAATCTGGTCTGCAATATTCAGGTAGTAATCACAGACATAGCTGAGAGATGGGTCAGACTCTGCCATTTCAAATAGGGTCTTGCCTTTGACGCGAGAAACGCGGATGTCTTCAATCAGAGGCAGCACTTCTAGCACTGGCATGGGGACTGAATCTATGTATTTGTCAATCAGATCACGCTTGGCAGTTCGATTGCCGATTAGACCGGCAAGGCGAAGAGGGTGAGTCCGGGCTTTCTCGCGCACGGAAGCCGCAATCCGGTTGGCGGCAAATAGGGCATCAAAGCCATTGTCCGTCACGATCAGGCAGTAGTCAGCATAGTTGAGGGGTGCCGCAAAACCACCACAGACCACGTCACCTAAGACATCAAACAGGATGACATCGTACTCATCAAAAGCATTCAGTTCTTTCAGCAGCTTTACGGTTTCACCAACCACGTAGCCACCGCAACCAGCCCCTGCTGGGGGTCCACCGGCTTCAACGCAGTCAACGCCACCGTAGCCTTTGTAAATGACATCTTCGGGCCAAACATCTTCGTAGTGATAGTCTTTTGACTGAAGGGTGTCGATGATAGTGGGAATTAAAAAGCCAGTCAGCGTAAACGTACTATCGTGTTTGGGATCGCAACCAATTTGTAAGACTTTTTTACCGCGTCGAGCTAAAGCAACTGAGATGTTACAGCTCGTTGTGGATTTGCCAATTCCACCTTTTCCATAAACTGCGAGTTTCACGCTAGTCGTCTCCTATAGTTTCGTCTCAAACGGGTGAGAAGCATCTCTGGAGTCAGGACAGGAAGATCCTTTATGCCGTTACCAGCGATCGCTTTCAGTAGGTCAATGACAGCATTATTGTCGAACTTAGGAGTAAAGGAAAGGGATAAGTAACAGAACTTAAGGTCTGAGACTTAGCTAAAGCGCTTATGGACAAATCATTCGGATCTGAATGGTTTAGATCTTCTCTCATTGCTTTAAAACACCTTTAAACGTTTTTTATATAAGTCTTTTTATAAAAATAGGAATAAAAGCAAAACGGTCACGAAGTGATTGATTGATCGTCCTATTGCCTGATAGCTCAGGGCTTGCCAGCAGAGGCGTTACTTCAGTGATGTGGATAGGCAGATAGGCGGGTAAGTCGATAGGGAATGTGCCAAACCAGTTTTTTATTAAGAATGTTAAATTTTTAGATAAACCATTTCTGGGTGGGTTGAGAAAGCCGACCCAGATGCGCTGTTGACAGCAGTGTTTAGCTCAGGCAACCCCAGTCATGGAAAGAAAAGTCTGGCGGTTAAAACCGCGCCTAAGCGAACAAAGTCCTCAGGCAAATGAGGACTTTCGTAACCTGGATCAGCAGGTTTACGCCTTTAAAGTTCCTCTGACTGCTCAAGCGTTCGATGGAGCTGATGCCGAAATCCGAAGGGCGCTACAGGCTGGTTGGTTAAAGATTAGATAAAGCAGGGTCTAGACCCGAAATAGCCAATCCGAGATTGTAGATAGTATCAAAGCTATGGGGTTCTCTAAAAACTGGTGAAGCTTTCTAGAAAAATCTAAAATAAAAAAGTTTTCTAAATTATCAGGGTCAGATCCGGGTGCTCTAGAACTTATGCAGAAGAAAGCCTTTTAGGTTGTTAAGTATTTCTACTGGTGCCGTCAGCATAGTTGTCTAAACAAGTTCATTCACTAAAACTCATTCACTAAAACAGTTCATACCATTTCTTGGGAAAGGCTATCTCAAAAAAAATTAGGATTTTGAATTGCCTCCGTCAGTTATAGGCAAAGGGGGATATTAAATTGATCAGACAACTAATAGCGCTGCTTTCTACTCCTGCACTGATTCCAGCTCAACTATTCATTTTTCTAATTGCCCAGGCTTTTGAGAGCGTGCCGGTCAATGCATCGCCCAATCTTTCAGTTGTACGGACTGTAGCAGGTTGCTCTGGTCAATATTCCTACGGCAACATTGAGTATTCATTTACCGTGGGTGAGGTAGCCTCCGGTTTCTTCATTAACCCTGATGGCTACATCGTGACCAATTCTCACATCCTGCGATCGCTGGATCGGGAAGGTTGTAAGGATTACGCTCTCAGGAATTTAGGGGAACGGGTCACGGGAAGAAAGGATTTTGAAACCATTCCTCAGAGAACAAAGACCGATCTCCAGGACAATGTTCGATTTGCCAGTGATTTTGAATATTTCAAACGAGTCATCTTGCCCACCGGCGATTCGCTCCCATTTGAGATCAAAAAGTCAGGTAAGCCTGTGGCGGGTGATGGGCAAGATCTGGCAATCATCCAAATTCCACTAGCAAACGCTCCCACAGTTCAATTTGGTAATCCCAATAGCTTGAAACCGCAAGACCCTGTGACGGCGATCGGCTATCCGCTGAATGAGGAAGCCACCTCGTTTTTTGCCCGATTGACCTCAGAGCGTTCGCCTGCGACCTCTCCGCTGGGTAGAGTGGCTGTTATGAATGGGCGATTGGCTCAGAAAACGGGAAATGGCAATAACGCCGTTTGGCAGGTCAGCGCCAATTTTCCCTATGGCATTTCGGGTGGTCCCCTGGTTAACGCCAAAGGTGAAGTGGTTGGTTTGGTCACGAGAAAAAGTCAGGCTCCTGGAAATAACCTTTCGACTGTCGTACCGGTTAGTAACCTGACAGCGTTTGTCAAGGAGTTTGCCAGTTCCAGCCGCGACCATCCAACCGATCGTTTATATCGGGAAGGGTTACAGCGACTACAGCAAGGGGACTTTCAGGGAGCGAAAACAAGCTTTGAGAAAGTTAAAGAGTTATTTCCCTATAATGCAGAGATCTACCTGCTGATTCATGAGAGTGAGCAGAAGTTGGTTCAGGCAAAGCAGCAGTCCCAAAGGCAAGTGGTTCTGATTGGTGCTGGTGTGGCTGGTGTTGCAGCGCTAGCGGGTTACTTTCTTTTGAAGCGAAAGAAAAAACCTCGGAAGCCTTTGACGGCTAAGGCATCGCCTCAGCCACCTTCAACCCTCCCCCTGGTAACCGAGAATCCAAGCTATTTCCCAAGTTTCACGCCTGAACCTTCAGGTACTCCCGTTGGCGGTACAAAGCTACCTTCACAACCGGATTCCAGTTTGTTTAGGCAGGCTGAACCTTCGGCAGCCTTAGTTGAGCCTAAAAGCGCTCCGGTTGAGCTTAAAAACATTCCAGTTGAGCCTAAAAGCACTCCAGTTAAGCCTCAAAACATCCCAGTTGAGGGGAAAAACGTCCCGGTTCAGCGGAAAAGCACTCCGGTTGAGAGCAAGCGGGTTGCGGATGTATTGTCAGACCCTTTCAAACCGCCATCCGATACTTTTATCAGTTCAGGTACGATTAGCTCAGAAACTTTGATTGGGAGCCAACCGTTTATTGAGTTAACTAATCAGGATGGGCAGGTGAAGCGTTTCTATCTCTGTAGAGAATCCCATTCCCTGGGTCGAGATCGTGCCTGGTGTGACTTCAGCATCCCAGAGAGCGGTTGGAAGGTGATTTCCAGACGGCATGCGCTTCTGGTACAGGAAGGGGATGACTATCGAATTTTTAATGGCGATCGCACCACCCCCAGTACTAATGGATTGCTGATTGACAATACGCCTATCACTACGGAAGAAGGCTATTTACTCCAGGATGGGGACGAGATCCAGATTGGGCACGACCCGCGCAACCGGGTCATTCTGACCTACTTTAATCCCGGCGGTCGTGGGTCTTCTGAATAAATCACCACTGGCAAAAGTCACCACTGGCAAAAGTCACCACTGCCAAAGATTGATTTTTCGATCCTTACTGCCGCTCACCAGGGTTTTACCAACCGGCCTGTTATCAGAGTCCAGATCAGGAATATAAGCCAGGGAAAGGACCCAGTCTGAGTGTCCCGAAAAGGTGCGTAGCCGTTTCCCTGATTGGAGATCCCAGACATGGATGGTGCGATCGGTGCTGCTGCTGGCAAGGGTCTGCCCTGTAGGGCTGATGGCAACGGCAAGTACTCGCTCTGTATGCTCCGAAAGGGTATGGCGCAATGCTCCTGTGGTCAGATCCCAGACTTTGACGGTCTTGTCCCAGCTAGCGCTTGCCAGTGTTTTGCCATCGGGACTAATGGTAACCGAGCGAACCACATCGGCGTGTCCGGCAAGGGTGCGGATCTTTGCTCCAGTCTGAAAGTCCCAGAGTTTAATGGTGCCGTCGTAGCTGGCGCTTGCCAGGATGTTGCCATCGGGACTAATGGCAACAGACCAGACTGAATCGTAATGGTCGGGCAATGTTTTCAGTAATTCGCCCGTTTCTATCGCCCAAATTCGGATAGTGCCGTCATAGCTGGCACTTGCCAGGGTTTTGCTGTCTGGGCTAATGGCAACAGACCAGATGGGACCAGAGTGTCCCTCCAGGTTGTGCAGAAGTTCGCCAGTCCGAAAATTCCAGAGCTTGATTACGTTGTCTCCGCCGCCACTTGCCAGTATTTTGCCGTCTGGACTGATGGCGATCGCTCGCACAGCATCTGTATGGGCAGAAAGAACACGCCTCACTTCCCCCGTTTGCCGATCCCAAAACCGAATCGTTTTGTCATAGGCACCGCTAACAATGGTTTGCCCATCTGGACTGACTGCCACTGCCCAGACTGTATCCTGGTGTCCCAACAGAGTCTTTGCCGCAAAAACGGGCGATGACTGAGGCTCTGAATTTTTGTCGTTCACGGGTTCAGATGGAGCCTGCTCCTGGGAAGAGGTTGCTTGACGAAAGGACAGGAAAGCTGGAGATTGAAGCGAATAAGCCACCAAAAACATGGCGATCGCACTCACAACACCGGAACCTATGACAACAGCCTTTTTGTGCTGCCCTCTGGGTGGACTGGGTAGTAGCAAAGGCTGATACCTGAGCGTACTCAGATTTGAAAATCTTCGCCCATCGCGCCGCGCCTCAGAAGATTGGGGGCTATGGAGGGTCGGAGCAGAAGGGGCAGGAAAACGTTCAATCCCTTCTGCCGCAGGTGCCAAGGTTGCCAACAGAGAACGGTTAATGCTGGGAACAGCCGCATAGACTGCCTCACTCAACTCAACCACCGACGAAAACCGCCGATCCGGTGACTTTTCTAAACACTGCATGACCAACGCTTCCAGTTTCGCTGGCAAGTGTTCACACCCAGGTTGTTGCCGTAGCGGTATAGGAGGTTGGGTTAGATGAGCCACAACCCATTCCATGCCCGCTGGTTCTAGGTTTTCCCCCTGCTCTCGCTTGAAACAGAAGGGCTTCGTACTGGATAACATTTCATAGAGAATAATACCTAGACTATAGATGTCTGCCCGTTCGTCCAGGGTCTTCTCATTGTTCAACTGCTCCGGTGAGGAATACTGGAAGGTGCCCAAAAACATTTTGGTGGCGTGGGTGGAGTTTGCCTGCTCACTGTGAATTTTGGCAATTCCAAAATCGAGGATTTTGACGAAATCCCCCAGTTCCGTAGACACCAGAAAGATATTATCTGGCTTCAAGTCACGGTGAACAACTTTGGCATACCGGGTCGAGGTGTGCTCGTTGCACTGAAGTAGAACCCCCTGGTGGGCAGGATATAACCCGGAACAAATTTGGGTGAGGATGCTACCTGTTCGCTCAATGGACAGCTTCTTCTCGCGATAGAGGAGTTGCCCCAGGGTTTGTCCCCGCAGGTATTCCATGACAAAAAAGGGGTAGCCCTCCTGGGTTACACCAAAATCACTGACTTGAACAATGTGAGCGTTGCGTAGAGCAACACAGACAGCCACTTCACGCTCAAACCGTTTCTTTAATTCATCGGTTGCCAGTCGATTACTCAATAGCTTCAAGGCAACTGGCTGCCCCAGCAATGTATCGGTTGCTAAATAAACGTCTCCCATCCCACCTCTGCCAATACGCTGTTTCAGCAGATAGCGCTGGCGATCGCCGAGTAAACGACCAACCCAGGGATCGGCAGGTGGAGAGGCGCTCATCAATTAGCCCCCATCAAAACATCAGAAACACAGTCCCACAATTCATTACGTAGAACTGGCAAGAGCGGTTGCATTCTGAGTCCTCTTTCTGAATCACTCGATAGGCTAAAAAGACGGCGGAGAGCAGATGCAGGTAAGCCCTTGGACTACAAGTCTAGTGGTCTGTCAAGAATTACTTTGGGGGTTTCCAATCCCCAAAATGATAACTCTTTTCCTATCCCAGACTCACAAACACACCAAGGTTCACTAGTAGTCTGCGGCGTAAGTTCGGCGACCATTCTAGAGGTGTTAGGTGCGAGGTGTTAGGTGTTAGGAATGGTAGACAGATTTACGCCAAGCTGTACTAGATAGAAGATTGCTGTCCCAGGCGAGTCAGGAATTTCAATGCCTGAGCGACATATTTAGCACAGTCATAGGGAGAGCTTTCGTAGAACGATCTCCAGGCAGACGCTTTATACCCCTCATAGGCATGGGCGTGATCGGGATGCTGATCCAGCCAGCTCAGGCGAACAGCATGACCAATTAGCACATCCAGTACAATGTAATCCTCAATTTCCAGGCTGGGGTTGCTCTCGGCGATCGCGGCTAGTTCCATCAGGGCTTCCACATTCACCTGGCGGTATTCGGGAGCCTGAATCTTGTTCAGCAAATGCTCCACTTGCAGGGCAAAGTTCTTTTCTCCTGGGGTCATTTCCGCCAGCAGGGGTTCACTATCCAGACGGTTGCGCCGCTCCAGCTTGTCACCGATGACCAGACCACGACAATGTTTCAGCACCTTCCAGACGCTGGGGTAGAAGTTTTTAGGAACCCGGTTAAGGGAACCATCTAACTGCCGTTGCCGCCGCCAGTCTTCGACTACAGGTTTCTCCTCTGGCAGAACCACCCAATCAATTTTTTCCTGCTGCCGGATGTGCAGGGATTCCTGTTTAAACAATGCCTTGTCCAATCCTTCGTAGCCCACCAGGGCACGGGACAACCGGGTTTGAATTTCGTAAGGACTGAGCTGCATCAGACGTTCATAAGCTTCGTCCTGGGTGACTTGCAGTTCTGCCGCCAGTTCGCTGGTAATCAGCAGAATCAGGTAGCCAACCCGGAAGGTGAGAAACCCCTTGAACAGTTGGGGTTCAGCTTTGATTAGCAAACTCAGGTAAATGAGAATTTCCTGGGTCAGGACGCGATCGCGGACATCCTCCCGGCAGAATTCCCGAATCTTTTCCATGATTTCCGGTGGGGTCAAGGGGCGCGTAATCAGGGAGGCTTCACTGTAGGCTCGACCAATGGCAATCTGCTTACCCCGTACCAGAATGTCGGTCACCACATCTGCCAGATTCAGTGCCATCTTGTCATACAGACCCGCCACCCGCCGCACAATTGCCCACAGCCTCAGCTTTCCAGCTTTGACATAGAGTTCATCCAGGAGCATGGCAACGGTAACGGTCTGTAAGGGCTGTCCCAGTCCCGTGTCAAACTCCAACCCTTGCAAGCGCACCAGGGTACTGAGTAGCTCAACCTGCTCATAGATATTTTCCGACTGCCGCAGGTTATCCAACAGCCGTTTGATGCGGGTTTCATACTCCAGACGAAACTCCTGGGTGCTGCTCAGAGGTTCACTCCGCTCTAGATTAAACGCCAGGTAAAGGCATTCCGGCAGGGCATCCTGCACGGGAGACTGGGCGAACTCAAAATCATGCAGAAAGTCCATCCGCTCGATCGCCGCTGTTAGCATTAACTGGTTCAGTCGTCCCAACTTGACCTGAATGCCGTTGCACTTTCCCTCCTTGAACTCTTGCATCAGGGTCAGGAATGGCATCCCATTTCCTATCTCAGAGTCCTCTGCCGCCAGCATCGATTCGGTTAACAGCAGGGTCATGGTAGGACGACCCAACTGGCTCCAGTGGCGTTGAATATGGACCAACTCTGCCCGAATCTGAGCAACCAGGAAGTGGGGGTCAAAGGTGAGGTAAAACTGCTGTCGGTCTAGCAGGGAGGGCAGAAATACAATCGTCTCGCGTCGAATCCGGAAGATGCGGGAAGTGGTGAGGCTCCGCAGGCGGCGAAACGGTCGCCCGGTCAGCTTGAGCTTGTCATTGCGTCCAACTTGGGTATAAACGGCTGCCAGTTCGCTTGCCTGCCGTACCAGGAGCGGTTCAATCTGGTGGGGAGTTTGGGTGTCGATGCCATAGGTTGCCAGTCTTGCCTGCAATGCTTCATCTTCGGCAATCAGGACCATTTGAACCGGGGGTTTGCGTTGTTGCCGGACGTGCAAATGACGACCCAGGGGATCCACATCTCCGATCGCCAGCAGTCCCCCACTCAGTAGTTGTCCCAGCAGGTAAAGGCTCTGTGCCCAGACCAGGGGCACATTCTCATTTGGCAGACGTATCTGACTACCGGGATTTGCTCGCTCAGCTTCAATCAACGCTTTTGGGACATAGTACAGTTCGGGGAGTAGTTTCAGTCCCTCCCGTTCGACCAGTACACTTTCCAACCGCTGCTGGTACTCCTCCACCTGATCGAGATCGCCCCGAAATACCCCATCTAAGAGCAAATAGGTGAAGAACAGGGGCCACTCACACTCAAGGTGTTCAAATTGCTTCAGTTCACGGGGTTCATAGTGCAGACGAGTGGTGTCTTCCAGGACGGTCTGATGTCCATCTCGCAAAAACCGTTTGCAGCCGTATTTGCCCTGGAGCTTCTGAATGATGTCATGGCGGGTGCGATCGCTCAACGCCTGATCATCCACTGCAAATGCTGGGAAGCCAATCACACTCAACAGGGCGGCATCCACTTCCTTAGAACTAGACTCACGGGGGAGGAGGGATTCCAGGGTAATGCGCGATCGGGCAATCTCATCCGGCAACACATGAATCACCGAACCCTGACCACCCCGTACACCAAACAGGTTCAACCCATTCATCGCCTCCAGTGCCGCCTTCGCCATCCCTACAGAACTGGCATTTAGCTCCGGGTTGCCGTGGTTGATCTTGTTACCCCGCTCCCAGATGCCGTAGTCCGGAGTGCGGTAAGCCCGCCCAATGTAATAGACCAGGTTTTGAATAAAGTTGACTTCATCGGTGGTGAAAATAATTTGCAGTCCAGAGGCGGTCATCTGCGCCAGCACCAGCAGAAATACAGAGGTGGCATCTAGCTGAAGGTGTCCCCACTGGTCATCTCCGACGACCACATCCCCATTATGGGTATCGTACTTAGCGTGCAGGGCATCCAGGAGAGACTGGGTCTGCTTAAACCGCTCCACTTTCTGCACCTGCCGCATCATGGCAAATAGCAAACCCCGCATTAGCTTGATGACGCTGTGCTCCAGTTCAAAGGTGCGCCCCTGGTCTTCGTCTATCTTGCGGTACGCCAGTGCCAAGCCCCACACTGCCAGAATGCTGTAGACATTGTCCCGCACCCAAGCGTCGGTATAGTCTCCGTGGGCATTGACGGCGGTACTGGCAGGCAGCAGCCCCGTAATCGGGTTCTGGCGAGACAGAATAATGGTGCTGATCTGGTTGTAATAGTCATCCAGCCGAGCTTGCAGGTCGGAAGGTTTCATTGGCGTGCTTGAGTGGCGCGTTAAGGGATTAAGGATCGCGGTATAAAATTTATTGCGTACAAACGATTCTATAGGCAGTCAAAGATTTCTCTATTATCCGTTTTCTGAGGTTACCGAAAGTTTGCAGATTACATTGGGGCGCGATCGCATTTTCTAACCCACAGACAAGTGCAAAGATCTCCGGCTTCTATCCAAGGTCATCCCCTAAAACAGGAGTTTTCCAGAAGCCGAAGATCTAATCGCTGTTTTCCCTATTGTTCCGTCAGGAAAATTTTGACGGGTCACAAACCCTCAAAATTTAATTCTCATTACTTTCTGGGTACCTCCTACCCGTCAGTGAGGGCGTATTTTGCCATTCATCCCAAAATTCAGCAACGCCCCACAAAAAACCAACAGCCAACAACTGGGTACCCGACGCCTCACCCCTCTCTATCAACTAACACCCTCCGCCCCATAGCCTACTGGCAGTAGCTCTCAGCCACCTCTGACAGCCGTTCTTGTTGGGCAGAACTCACCTTGTTGAAGGTCTCCACAAACTGGAGATGGGTCACGCCTGAACCGATAAAAGTCCAGCGGTAGGATCTCTCCTGCACAGCTTTGATTTCCTGCTGTTCTACTTCGGTAAAAGTGCGTCCGGTTGCCCTGGAGAGACTTTCCAGATCCAGTTGCACCTGCATCATCAAGCCACCGTTGAGAAACTCAATCAATTTGAAGAAGTCCTCTACGCCTGTTTCTACCTCCGCTTGATCCAACTGCTGCACCAGTTGCTCCACCATTAAGGTATCCAGGGTGGTGTGTTGTGCCTCTTCCAGCCAATGATTCCGTAACAGGCTGCAAAACTGCGGGTCAAGGCTTTCACTGAAGTTGTCGCGGATACTTGCCAGGTAGTGGTATTGAGTCATCCATTCAATGTAGAGAATGATCAACACCACACCCAGAGGACGATGCTGGAGCACTGCGTTGGCAATGTCTTGCACTGGACCAATCCCATCACAGCGACTGCCAAAACCAATTTCAAACTCTTCGGCAAAGCGACGGAATAGACGAATGTGCTTGCTTTCCTCTTCAGCAAAGTGCAAAAGCGCCTGGGTTGCAGCAATATTTGTTAATCCTGTGGTTTTAACGTGATCAATGACACAGGGCACAATGAATTCTTCGACTAAGCCAAACAGATGGAGATAGCTGTTGCCGCGAATTTGGTTCAAGATCAGCTTTTCTGTTTGATTCAGACAGGTAATCTCATTCACCCTGGCTAAAGCTTCTGGTAAAAATCGTTTGGTGAAGTCCAAGTGCTTGTCACCACCGATAATATCTTCAATCCGCCAATTAACTCTGTCTGCTCGATGGAGGGATTGTTCGTAACTTTGATTCGGGTTTAGTGCGATCGCAGTCATTTTTGTGCTCCGTTTGTGATGAGTAAGAGTTGAATCGTTAGGTAGAAAACCCAGTACTTTTAAGGTCTTAATCGGACGAACTTAGTTGTTTACAACAGCCGTTAAAAAAGTTGGACTGGGATGGAATAGAAATTCGCTGTAATCAGCGATTTGGTCCAGACCCAGGAGGTTTAAGAGGAGTTCAAGTGCCAGCCAGACGGTAAGTTTGGCAATGAGACTTTTCCATTTCACTCGCATTGGGAGCACCTCCTGCATCTGAAGATTCAGATTGGGTTAGAATCTCTAAAAAACCGTGTCTTTGCTGTTCTGTTATCAGGTTATTTAGACTGCTGTCCTGAAACCGTCCGGGAATCATCCAGGCATCATCCGACAGCGATCTACTATTCCTGACACCTGACACCTCATAGAAGGGTTATAGAACTGACGCCGCAGAGTCCTATAGTTTGGGTATCTGGGCTGATAGTTTTAGAGTAGAAAGCAATCGGGAATCCTTCGAGAAGAAACACTCATCCCATCGGGTGAAAAAGACTGCTCCATCAGGTTCATGCACCAGGCTTGTTAAAGATAAGGGGCGATCGCCGGATTCATGAAAGAACTTCTACAATCCAAAATCTGCTATCTAAAATCCAAAGCGGTATCAGTTGCAAAGCCCTGATAAGTTTTTCATCTCGCTATAGCCGCTCATGATAAACTGCTCTGGCACTGGGATCGGCTCTGATGGGGATCAGCCGTCAGAGGTAAGGGGGAAAGTGCAGTATCTAGTCTGCCGCTGTCCCGCAACTGTGAAAGGGGAGGATAAAGGTAATCACCTTCCCCAAGCCAGAACACCCGCCGATTCCCTGACGGATTCTTTCATCTGCGAGGTATGGATGATGGCTGATATACAACTAAGGAAATTAGACTCGACGACTCCGTTGCCAGGGAAGTTTAGGATTACCCCCCTAGTGCAAGGCCTGGGATGGCTAGGGCTGGGGTTCTTCGGAATTGTGCAACCCGCGGCAGCGCACCACGCGATGGAGGGCAGAACCCCAACTAACTTTTTTGAAGGATTTTTATCTGGGTTAGCGCATCCGGTGATTGGTTTGGATCATTTGGCATTTGTAGTGGCGATCGGTCTTCTGTCTGTGAAGCAGGTACGGGGGGCTTTGATTCCTCTATTCTTTGTCATAGCTGCCATGCTAGGAACCGGGCTGCATGTAATGAGCATAGATTTGCCCTTGACCGAGATCGCCATTGCAATATCGGTGATTGCTCTCGGTGTATTGCTGGCACTGGGCAAACAGTTTGGGTTTCCCATCCTGGCTGGGTTGTCTGCCATCGCGGGTCTGTTTCATGGCTATGCCTATGGGGAAGCAATTGTGGGAGCAGAGATGGCACCGTTAGTTGCTTATCTGATGGGTTTTACAGCCATTCAGTATGCGATCGCTTTCTCAGTCTTCTGGTTAGGAAGCAAAGGTTTTCAGCAGTCACCCAATCAGGCTTCTGCTTTCCTGCGCTATTTTGGCTATGGCATCTGTGTGCTGGGGGTGGTTTTCCTGAGTAGTTCGCTGCACAGTATAGGTTAAGGAAAGGAAAAGCTGAAGGCTCAAAGCTGAAGGATGAAGTTTTGAAGTAGGATCGGCAAAGCCAAGCGTGCCCATCAGCCATTCATCCTTTTGGTGACGATGGGTAAAACCCTTTGCCCCTAATATTTGTCTTTATCTCAACCCAGGCATAGCGTCTGGGTTGTTCGCTTTTGGTACTGAAGCTTATAGGAACGTTACTCTATGAATGGGCAATAGCCTGCTGTCGAAACTCTTAAAATTCACTTCAAAATGCTAATTGATTTAAGTCCTGCCCTGCCGACATTTTTTATTACCCTACGGGAAGGGGTAGAAGCTGCTCTGGTTGTGGGAATTGTGCTGGCTTACCTCAAGAAAGGGGAAAAAACTCACCTCAATTCCTGGGTTTATAGCGGAGTAGTGGCTGGACTGGTGGCAAGCGTGCTGGTGGGCGTTCTGTTCAGTCTGATTGTGGCAGCGGTTGGGGCTGCTAATGAAACCTATGAGCCAGTGGTCAAGCCGTTACTGAATGGGCTATTTAGCGTAGCCGCGATCGCGATGCTGAGCTGGATGCTGGTCTGGATGACCCGACAATCTCGCCTCTTAAAAGCAGAGGTAGAAGGGGCAGTGGGAACTACCTTGAAAACAGAGAACGGAGGTGGCTGGGGCATTTTTGGACTGATTTTCTTTGCAGTCCTGCGAGAGGGGTTTGAAACCGTTCTATTTATAACGGCTCGCTTTCCCCAGGGATGGATGCCCATCCTGGGAGCGATCGCAGGCATTATTGCCGCTATCGGGATTGGGGTGCTGTTGTTTAAGTTCGGGATTAAGATCAATCTCCGCCTGTTTTTTCAGGTCATGGGCATTTCCCTGCTGCTGATTGTGGCAGGTCTGGTGGTTTCAGCCTTCGCCCATATCGATATTGCTCTCTACCGGCTCACCCAGATCAGCAGCCAGTTTGAGCCTATTTGCTTGTTCCAGGGGACTGGAAACACCTGCATTCTGGGTCCCCTGCTCTGGGATACCAGCCAGATACTTCCAGAACGCCAATTCCCTGGCATTATCCTGCATACCCTATTGGGCTACGAAGACACGGTTTATCTGGTAGAAGCGATCGCCTATCCCCTTTTCCTAATTGGGGTTGGCAGCCTCTATCTCCAGAGCTTGACAGGCAGCGAAGCCGAGCGACAGCGGAGCGCAGGTGAACAAGTAAACGGGTGAAGTTTACTGACACCTAACACCTGAAACCTAGCACCTGAAACCTTCCTCCTCCTCCCCGAACCCTACGGAAACGCCAAAGGAGAACTCTCCCTCCTACATTTTTCTGCAAGTTCTGTCTTTATGAAGATATGGAAAATCGTGTTCGCGTCTATAGTCGATGAGGTTAAATTGGGTAAACATCAGGTTAAGATCTGGTTAAAGTAGCAATAGGTGGAAAAAGAAGATCCCTCACACCGTAGCTACAAGCTCTAAGTTACAAGCTCTAAGTAGGTTACAAGCTCTAAGTAGGGGGAGTTAAAATGAACCGTTCTGAATTTCTGTTTCCAAAATCCCGTTATCGCGGAGAAGTCAAGCCAGAAAACCTGGTTTTTAACGCAAATTTGCAAGAGTTTTCCCAGCAGGTCAACTATATTTGCTGTCTGGAAACCAATGGTAAGCTTTCTCCGGAAGAGTCTTATCTAAAAATTAAAGGACTTTGGAAGTCACTAAAACGCAGTAAAAAGCAACTTGGAATTGGTGACACAACAGCGGAAGGTTAAGGGGTTCCCCAAAAGTGGTTTACCAGTAAGGGCAGTTAGCCAGTCTCTTTGGCATGGAGACAACGATATTGGCAAGCCTGCCCTTACCACTTGAGACGGAGTTATTTAATCTGTAGTTCAATGGCTCTGACTTAAGCCTGAAAGCCCTGACCTACCTAGTTCTCCCGGCCGAGTTTTGGAACGAGACAAAATCCATACTTCCCTATGCTGCCGATAAGAATTGGGAACTAATAACGGTCTGGTAATAGTTTCTAAGCTGGTAGGTGGCGGCTGCCCAACCCCATCGCTCGGCTTCGCGGCGGGCGTTGCGGCGCAGGGTTTCTCGCTCTTCTGGGTTGGCGAGCAATCGCTGGGTAGCCGCGATCGCCCCATTGTCATCCGTTGGATCAAACAAAAATCCGTTGACTCCATCTTCCACAATGTCTGGAATGCCGCCAGAGCGGGCTGCCACCACCGGGCAACCGGCTGCCATTGCTTCTAACAAGACTAAACCCAGCGTTTCTGTGCGGGAGGGAAAGACAAAAGCATCGGCAGAGGCAAAGGCAGAGGCAAGCTCCAGACCTTGTAAGTAACCCACGAAGTAAGTAGGCGTTCCGGCAAAGTGTGCTTCCAATGCCTGCCGATGGGGTCCATCCCCCACCAGTGCCAACCTCGCATTTGGGATCGCCGCCATCACAGGTCTGATTTGTTCAATTTCTTTCTCTACCGAAAGACGACCCACGTATAGAAGCAAGGGTGCTTCTGGGTATCCCTGAGTCAGGCGCGATCGCATCTCCTGGCTTGTCAGGTGGGGCTGAAATGTCTCCGTATCCACGCCTCGCTGCCACAGGTCTACGCGCTCAATTCCATGCCCAGTTAAAGCCTGCATCATTGCTGTCGAGGTACAGAGGTTAAGGGCTGCCTGGTTGTGCCCTGCTTTCAACAGTTCCCAGAGCAACCCTTCCAACATACCCAAACCATAGTGCTGTAAATACTCTGGAAGATGGGTGTGGTAGGAAGCAATCAGCGGAATGTTGTAGACCTTGCTATAAAATAACCCCGCCAGACCAAGGACAGCGGGGTTCACGATATGAATCAAATCGGGATTGAAGCGCTTTAAGAAATAGCCGATCGAGGGACGGGGCAGTGCCAGCTTCAGTTCTGGATAAAGGGGCAGGGGAAATCCAGACACCCCGTAAATTTTGGCTCCCTTGTACTCGGTTAGCCCACCATCGGGGGCAACCACAAGTACCTGGTCACCCATGCGCTGTAAATGATCAACCGTATGCCGCAGGCGCGTGACAATACCATCTACTTTGGGCAAAAAGGTTTCAGTAAATAAGGCAATCCGCATACAGAACGAACACTATCCTTAAGTAACGATGGCAACCAATTGAAATAGCAAACAATGGGCAATTACGTTGATCATCTGGGCAATGGGCAAAGACCGTGAATTTCGATCGCAACCACTGTCCATCCCATCAATACACCCACTCCTTCAGCAAAACAGTTAATTCGATGACGGTTTTCAGCAGCCTCAGCAATAGAAAGATCTCGAACAGTTGCCGACGGCGATTCTGCTAACTGCTTGTAGTTTCTGGCGCTCCCATCCAAGGCTGCCCCCTCTGGGAAAAGGTAATAAACACTGAAAGCAGCACCAGGCAAAACAACCCATAGTAAGTAGCAGGGTGTAATTAAATTAAAGATAGTTTTGGGGGTGGAGGGGGTGGAACCCCCTGCCTGGGGGCGCAGCCCCCACTCCCCCTTCTTATAATTAATTTGAACCACCTACTTAGGAGCACCAGAAACCGAGTAATCATACCGTATGACTAACGTTTCCAGGTCACCTTGGGTAAAATCTGAGACTCATCAATCCGTTGCTTGTACTTCATTGCGAAATTCAGCAAAGAGTCTAGCAGGGAGTCGGACAGGTAATGGGGTTGCAGTCCTAGATCCAAAAGTTTGGTGTTTTTGGCGTTAAAGTAGTGCTCTTCTTTCTCGATGCGAGGGTTATCCAGGTTGTTGATTTCAACCTTCATTCCTAAAGAAGTTCCTGCTTTTTGAACCATCGTTGCCAGATCACCCACGCTGAACTGTTCCGTAAACTGGTTCAGAACGCGGAATTCACCCGGTTCGGCAGGGGTGGCGATCGCCAATTCCACACACCGCACCGTATCCCGAATGTCCAGGAAACCGCGAGTTTGTCCCCCCTTTCCATAGACAGTCAGGGGATGCCCGACTGCCGCCTGAATGCAAAAGCGATTCAATGCCGTGCCAAAGACACCGTCGTAGTCGAGCCGATTGATCAACAGCTCATCCATCCCCGTCTCTTCAGTCAGCACCCCATAAACCACACCCTGGTTTAGATCCGTTGCCCGCAATCCCCAAATTCTGCAAGCAAAGTGAATGTTGTGGGAGTCGTGAACCTTACTCAGGTGGTACATGCTACCTGGCTGTTTGGGGTAGGGCAGGGTGTCCTTACGTCCATTGTGCTCAATCGTGATGTAACCCTCTTCAATGTCAATGTTAGGAGTACCGTATTCGCCCATGGTCCCTAGCTTGACCAGATGGCAGTCTGGGAAATCTTCTTTGATGGCATAGAGAATATTGAGAGTTCCAGCCACGTTGTTGACCTGGGTCATCACCGCATGTTCCCGATCAATCATCGAGAAGGGAGCCGATCGCTGTTCGCCAAAGTGAACGATCGCTTCCGGTTGAAACTGGCGCAGTGCCTTGCTAAGAAAATCGTAGTTGGTAATATCGCCAATAAATAGCTCAATTGACTTACCCGTCAAATCTTTCCAACGTTGAATCCGTTGATGGATTGGGGTAATGGGGGTTAACGTTTCCGCGCAAAGCTCCATGTCCCAAAGTCGCCTGACCAGGCTATCTAGAATTCCAACTTCATAGCCTCGGTTAGAAAGATAGAGTGCAGTTGCCCAACCGCAATAGCCATCGCCACCAATCACTAGGACTTTCATCTTCCTAAAACTCGCTTGCAGATACTCCGCCTAATCTACCAGGATTATGCACTCTCTGCGCATCAAATTCGGGAGGAGTCCGTGGTCCGTGGTCAGTGGTCAGTACAACTCTCAACTCTTAACTCTCAACTCTTAACTTTCAACTCTCAACTCTTCCCCACTCCCCATTTCTGGTTCACTTCAAATGCAAATAGCGCTTTAAGATCTAAATTAGGAGCTTAAAGCGCCTTCACCCCTCATCCCTACTGCCTACATGACCTATTGCCTTGGAATCCTGACACATACCGGCTTAGTCATGGCTGCGGACTCTCGCACGAATGCCGGAGTCGATTACATTTCTACCCATCAAAAGCTGTTTGACTTCTCTAATCCAGGCGATCGCGTCATTCTACTCTGCACTTCAGGCAACCTTTCCGCTACCCAGGGAACATTGACGTTACTGCGGCAGGATTTAATCTCAAAGGCAGAAACGAACTTACATACGCTTACCAGTCTGTATGAGATTGCCCGCTACATCGGCTTGAAGTCGAGGCAGGTGCAAGAACAGGATCGTCCCTGGTTGGAGAAAGACCGCATCGATTTTGCCTGTTCTTTTCTGCTGGGTGGGCAAATCAAGGGCGAAGATCCGGCGCTTTACCTGATCTATAATCAGGGGAACTGTATCCAAGCATCGAAAGATACGCCGTTCCTCCAGATTGGTGAGACTAAGTATGGTAAGCCCATTCTTGATCGCATTCTAGACTTTGAGACTCCCCTGGAGGATGCCGCCAAATGTGCCTTACTCTCCATCGATTCCACGATGAAGTCCAACATTTCAGTCGGTCCCCCCATCAACCTGATGATGTATGAAACAGACTCCTACAAAATTCGCTATGAACTGCGCCTGAGACTAGGAGCGCCCTATTTACAAAAGATCCGCAATATGTGGGAGGTATCGATCAAAGAAGCCTTCGATCGCATGCCTAATATTGATTGGGACAACTATACGCAAGTTCCGGGCGATCCAAATCTAACCGATTGAAGCGATTCTCCATGAAAACTTTAATCCAACCTCCGTTCTTTCCGGATCTGGACCTACCATTGCTGGCACGTATATCCTGCCCCAGGAGCAACCCCAGGCAGTCAAGGAATTTCTGAAAGCTGTGCGATCGCAAAAGGGAAGATAGCGTTCCGACTGATTGGCTGTCATAAACTGAACCTTTAGTCTACCCAATGCCCTGAATCACTAGTTGATAGGACATCTCTGTCTGTGCTCCTCCCGCCTGACTAAAGGCACCAGCAATGGGGGCGGCATAGCGATGGGATGCACTGGCAACCAGGGCGATGTGGCGATCGCTCACCGCTAACCCATGCGTTGGATCAAACCCACGCCAGCCAGCTCCAGGCAGATAAACCTCTGCCCAGGCATGCAAATGTCGCTCATCATTGTCCAAATCGCCTTCCTGGTATCCACTGACAAACCGAGCAGCCAAGCCGATCGCCCGACAGGTTTCAATAAACAAAACGGTCAAATCTCGACAGGAGCCTGCCCGATTCAGCCAGGTAGTACCCGGTGGCAGGGGATCGCCCGTCTCTCGAATCATATATTTGCAGTTTGTATACAGGGTCTGGTTCAACTCAGCTAAGAAAGCAGTGGTATTGCCTTCCACCTCCTGCAAAATTTCCTGTGCCAGAGCGATCGCAACCGGATCGACCGTAGCCGTATATCCTGGATACTGCCCTCCTAGATAGGGCTGAAGCTGCATCAACAAAGAAGCTGGGTAGTCAATCGGAAGCCCGGTCGCCCAGGGTTCTAACAAATAGTTGAATGGGTTTGTTTGATGCGTCTCCACCTGTGAAAGGACTTGCACGATCAGTGATTCGGTGAGTTCTGGCTGAAACCAAATTTTGATCATGGCATTTCCTTCCAGATCAACAATTGGAGATTGATTAAGCGGAAGCGGGGTCACCAGCAACGAGAAAGACTGCACCGTTTGATTGCTATCACTGCGAGGACGTAACCGCACCAGATGGGGAGCAAGGTTGACAGGCTGGCTGTAATGGTAGGTTGTAATGTGACTAATTTGGTAACGCACAGGTGCTCCCTACCCTGCTGTTTGCAAAGCGAAAAACGTCTCAAACATCTTTTCTCCTACATCGTTCATGCGGCTTTGGAGGCTATCGAGGAATTCGTGCAAACCCTGGTCGATGATGTCGTCAATGGTGAGGTAGTCCAGATCGGTACGGAGACGACCGAGGGCGCGTTCGACGGAGGTGCGCCAGGTGCCAACCGGCGTGCCAGTAATTTGGTGCAGCGATCGCTCCGCCTGGATAATTGAAAACCGGATTGAGCGGGGAAACTCCTGATCCAGAATCAAAAATTCTGCGATCAGGTTGGGCGAAATTCGATGTTGACCTCGTTTGCGGTACATTTCATAGGCACTGGCAGACTTTAATAGGGCAATCCACTGGAGTTCGTCCAAAGTGCTGCCCACGTAGTTCACGGAGGGCAGGAGAATAAAATACTTCACATCCAGGATGCGGGCAGTTTTATCTGCCCGCTCCAGTAGTCTACCAATCTGCCCAAAGTGCCAACCCTCACTATGGGTCATCGTTGCGTCCATCACCCCAGCAAACAGGTGGCTTGCCATCTTCACCTCTTCGTAAAACTTGAGCACGCTGGAAAGATCGTGGAGCGTTTTTGACTCGGCAGCCTCCATCACCATCAGATAAAACGAGTTAACGTGCTGCCACATTTCGGAAGAGATAACCTCCCGCACCGATCGCGCATTTTCCCGGGCTGAGCGCAGACAAGACAGGATGGAATTGGAATAATCACTATCAAAGGTGAGAAATCGGATGACGTTTTCAGACGTGGCTTCCCCATAACGCGCTTTAAATAATGGAAGGTCACCCGTGGTTAAGACAATGGGTTGCCATTGATGGGTAAATCCGCTGGGGGAATCCAGCAACAGGTTCAGGTTGACATCCACAAATCGGGCGACGTTCTCTGCCCGTTCAACGTAACGGTTAAGCCAGTAGATTGAATCTGCAACGCGACTAAGCATGTCAGTTGGTTAGTGATGAGTGGTGGATTAGCGGTTGACTGCTCATTTCTAGCAACCAGCCACTAGCCTCTATTTACAAACGACCCAGGTATCCTTACTGCCTCCTCCCTGGGAGGAGTTGACAACGAGTGAGCCTCGCCGGAGTGCCACACGGGTCAAACCACCGGGATTGACGTAAATTTCCTTTCCATACAGAATATAGGGGCGCAGATCTACATGACAGCCTTCCAGGCGATCGTCCATCAGGGTAGGCACTCGTGAGAGGCACAAAGTTGGCTGGGCAATGTAGTTGCGGGGAGAGGCTTTGATCCGTTCAGCAAAATCATCGCGCTGTTCCTGCGTAGCATGGGGTCCCACCAGCATTCCGTACCCTCCCGATTCGTTGGCAGCTTTGACCACCAGCTTGTCCAGGTTTGCCAGAACGTGGTTCTGTTGCTCCGGTTCCCAGCAGAGGTAGGTTGGAACATTGGATAGGATTGGATCTTCATTCAGGTAGTAGCGGATCATTTGGGGCACGTAGGCATAGATTACCTTGTCGTCTGCCACGCCGGTCCCTAGGGCATTGGCGATCGCTACCCGTCCTGCCCGATACACATCCATCAACCCCGGTACGCCCAGTAACGAGTCTGGACGGAAGACTTTAGGATCAATGAAATCATCATCAATTCTGCGGTAGATGACATCGACCCGTTGTAACCCCTTAGTGGTTCGCATTTGTAAATAACCATCCTGCACCACCAGATCCCGTCCTTCCACCAATTCCACCCCCATCTGCTGTGCTAGAAAGGAGTGTTCAAAATAGGCAGAGTTGTAGATACCGGGTGTGAGGACAATAACCGTTGGGTCAGAAAGGTGTTCGGGTGCCAGATTCAACAACGTCTCCAGCAAATGACTGGAGTAGTCTTCCACCGGCTGAATCTTCATCGTATTAAACACCAGCGGAAAGGTGCTCTTCATCACCCGCCGGTTTTCCAGCACATAGGAGACACCGGATGGGCAGCGCAGATTGTCTTCCAGGACGTACCATTGACCGTCGCGATCGCGCACCAGGTCAGTTCCCGTAATATGGCACCAGATACCACCAGGCGGCTGTAGCCCCAGGCAAGGTTCCAGAAACCCAGTTGCAGAGTAGATTAGCTCTGATGGAACAACCTTATCCCGCAGGATTTTTTGCTCCCCGTAGATATCTCCGATGAATAGATTGAGGGCATGAATCCGCTGTTTCAGTCCCGCTTCTAATAACGCCCATTCATCCGCTGAAACAATACGGGGGATGATGTCAAATGGGAAGATGCGTTCGGTTCCCTGTCCGTCACTATAGACATTGAACGTAATCCCCATTTTGAACATGGCAATTTGAGCTGCCTGCTGCCGCCGCCGCACCTCGTTTGCTGAAAGGGAGTTGATTCGATCAATCAGCGGCAACGAGTCCGGGCGAGGTTGCCCTTTAGCCACGAAAAGTTCGTCGTAAAAATCTCCAGGGTCGTAGTCGTTGAACTGCACGGCAATCAATCCGATGGTTTTTCCACAACGTTGCTGAAAAGCAGGATGAACTGAAACGAAGTTTCAAGCATACAGTACCTTCTCCATCCCCAGAATCAGCAACGCCTTTCCCCCTATTGAATAAGGGTGTCGGGACCCTCAAACTGTAGCATTCGATACAATTGTCCCTCAATCCATCAATGCAACCGCTTGTCAGATATCCTTTTAGCCATAAAGGGCTACACATTCCGCCATTCTTAAAAGTTTTGGTAGAGTTGCCGCAGATGAGAGGATTCATCCTGCCTGGAGGGCTGGCAGAAATCCGTTGAATGGCTGTTTTTGCTTACAAAGGAGACATTGCATAAGGTAGCATGGACTGGCTGAGGAGATGAGTTTCCTATGCATACCTGGGAATGGCGTAACTGGAACGATTTACCTTACCTGACCTGTAGCCTTTTGGGGGACTGGTCTCATGGCTTCTTTACTCAGCAATTTTGGTCCCGTCCTCCAGTGCTGTTGACCGAGATTTTGCATCCTTCTGCCCAGACCTATCGGGTTAAGCAGGTTCATGGCAATACGGTGCTGGTTCCGTCTGAGGTGGAGACTTGCTCGATCGCCACTGGCAATATTTCCCAACCATCGGAGGATCATCCTCCAGCAGATGGATTGATTACGGAGCAGGCAGCGCAAGCGGTATGGGTCTGTAGTGCCGACTGCACTCCGGCGTTGATTGGAGATGTGGTAACGGGGCAGGTGGCGGCAGTTCATGCTGGGTGGCGGGGAACCGCGATGCAGATTGTGCCAGAGGCGATCGCTCGGCTTCAGGCTCAGGGCAGTCAACTTCAGGATTTGCGGGTAGCGTTGGGACCGGCGATCGCGGGTGAGGTTTATCAAGTTTCAGAGCAGGTGGCGGCTCAGGTTGGTTCAACGATCGTTGCGACGGACCCCGCCAATGTAAACGAAACCCTGGGTGCCTTACGCCAGGTGCCTGATTCGCCCGTATTGGATGACCCTGAACCAGGGCGGGTACGCCTGGATGTGCGGCGGGTGAACGCGCTGCAACTGTCGCAGCTAGGGATGAAGCCAGAACAAATTGCGATCGCCCCTTTCTGCACCTATCAGAACCCAGACAAATTTTTCTCTTATCGCCGTAGCCGTCAGAAAAAAGCCCAATGGTCAGGGATTGTGAGCAAATAGGGAATGTTTCAGAGCAGGAAAGAGGGTTCATTCAGCCCGAACGGTTAATCCGGCTGCCCCCTGAATTTTACCGTTGCGGAGGGCAGCCAGGGCTTCATTTGCTGCTGTCAGGGGAAAGGGTTCGACCTGGGTATGAATGGGAATTTGGGGAGCCAGGGCGAGGAATTCTTCGCCAAGCTTTGCACCGTTCCTACCATTTGATGTCCTGGCACTAGGGGCAGTTTCGGTTGGGTCAACTCCCCATCTACAACATGCAGATCATCGGTTCGGCACACCCCACAGGTATGAACCTGGATCAAAACCTGCCCCGCACCAGGTTCAGGAATGGGCAACTCCCCTTTCCGTAACGGTTGACCGGGAGCGTCTAAAATCATGGCTCGCATGGCTCCTCGGGGTGATTTGAAAGTGGATGAAGGGCGTTACTGAGGTTTCCAGGTTAGCCAATCCTCATCCAGAGCTTGCTCCAGGGTAAAGTCGGGCAATTCAGGAACGATCGCAGAATCAATTTGGCTGGCTTTTAGAAAGAGCTTTCTCCCGTTCCGGTACTGGGAACCAAAATTCTCCTGAAGATAGCTTTTGAGACTGGGACTATCCTGGAGGATAGACTGGATTTGCAAGCGAAAATTTGTAACTTCTAAATCCCAACTTCTAAAACAACTCTCCCGTTCGGAGTCCCAATACCTAATTTTGAGCAAATGTTCACAGAGCCGCATTAAATAAGTGGCAATCGCTCGCTTGTCACGCTTGCCCAAGTCTTCTATCTCCTCAATCAAGTTCTTCAGATCGATCTGGCTAAAATCGTGCGCTTTCAATTGCTCTAGCGTTTTATCCAGCCAGCGTTGGTAGTCCTTCTCGTATAGAGACAACAGTTCTACCTTCACTTCAGCGCTCATTCTGAATCCCTCTTTCGCTATAGGGCGATCGTATTAGTTTTAGAGCGATACGCCATGAAATTTTAATCCTGTTTTAGGAGCCAGAAGCCACTGTAGGTCATCCCGGAGTCATCAGGCTGTACCAGGAGGAAATGAAGCCCTTTGCTTTGCTGCTTACGACTCTCAAATTGCTGGGCAGATGCCCTGACGGCTGCATCTTCGAAGGTGGCAACCACCCAGCGATCGCTGAGTCCAGCTTCAAGAATCAGCCCATCGGGCGCACCGGCAATATGGTTCAACCAAACGGGGTGAACTTCCTGGAGCCAGCGGGCAAGGGATAGGGAGCGCCGTCCCGCCGTAATCACCACCCCTGGAATCAAAACCGTGGAAGCCAGGTTGAGATTCAGGGGAAACAGAGCTTCCGGCATGACCAGGATGGGAATGGGGCGATCGCAAAATGCCTCCACCAGGTTAGCCGCTGGGAGACTGGTAAAGCCCCAGCGATCGCCCCAAAGGTTCTCAGGCAAGGGAATTGGTGGAGGTTGCTCTAACTCCAGAGGATGGTAGGGTTGTCTCGTATAGTTGGGTAAGGTTGGATATTCACCGGCACGGTCTTCTAACCAGCGCTTCAGCGTTGGGGTATGGCGCGTTGGTTCTACGATAATTCCCAACTCTGTGCAAGCTGGCTGAAGCAGATTAAACGCCTGCGGACGAAAGATTCGGATCGTCTCCGGTAGGGCAAGCCCCGCCGCCTCCAAATCTTCTAGACGAGCCACTAGCCAAGCCCACCCCGCCTCAGCCTGTGGGCAAAACGCATTATGCCGAAAACTACCAGCCGTATCGCAGACCAGTAGTTCCCAAAGCGGCTTGCCATCCTCATCGCGTAGCGGACGGCGATAAAAATCAACTTCCCAAACAGTCATTGTTAGAGGGTACGGGGGAGGAGTTAAGAGTTGAGAGTTAAGTAATAAGGAAATAAACAGTGCAAACTCTCAACTTTCAACTTTCAACTCTCAACTTAACACTCCCGATACCCTGTACCCTGTATCCAAATTACGAAGGCACCTTCGCCAGACTCAGCCCCACCTTCGCCTGAGTGCCTGGCGCGTAAACCTGGGTCACATAGTCAGCAATCATACGGTGGGTGTTAAAGGCAGGCGAGTTGGACTTGATCGACTCCTTCATCATCTGAACCCAACCGTGGGGAATGCCAGCCTGATCCTGGCTGTAATAAAGGGGAACAATTTCCTCTTCTAAAAGCTGATAGAGCGAGTCAGAGTCTATCTTGTCCTGAAGATTCTGGTCACTGGTGTTGGCATTTTCACCGATCGCCCAGCCGTTAACCCCCTTTCCATTAGCATCTGCCTGGTAGCCTTCGCACCACCAACCATCCAGGACACTACAGTTGATGCCGCCGTTAAAGCAAACCTTCTGCCCACTGGTACCCGATGCCTCCAGGGGACGACGGGGATTATTCAGCCAGACATCAACTCCCTGCACCAGTTTGCGGGCAGTATACATGTCATAGTCTTCAACAAATGCGACCCGCTTGCCCAGGGAGGGCTGTTTACACCATTCCATCAGACGCTGAATGATACGCTTCCCTTCTTCATCCGCTGGATGAGCTTTGCCAGAGAAGATAATTTGGACTGGGCGTTCTGGGTTGCCAAAAATCTTCATGGCGCGTTCAGCATCCCGGAGTAGCAAGTTGCCCCGCTTGTAAGGGCTAAACCGGCGGGCAAACCCGATCGTTAACACATTCGGATCGAGAATATGGTCAGCCGCATTGACCAGATCCCAATCTTCGCCGCGATTTTGCCGCGCATGCTTGATCTTGTGGCGAGCATGGGCAATCAGCCGCTCCTTTAACACCATATGCCGCCACCAGATTTCCTCATCAGGAATCTGATCAATCTTTGACCATACTTCTGGGTCAAGCATTTTGGTTTGCCAATCCGAACCCAGGTATTCCGTATATAAATCACTGATCAGCGAGGCAGTCCAGGTAGAGGCGTGCACCCCGTTCGTGATGTAGCCGATGGGCACTTTATCTTCATTGCGATCTGGGTAGAGAATCGTCCACATGGTGCGGGAGACGTGTCCATGTAGTTCACTCACCCCATTCGCTGCACGGGTTAAACGGAGTGCCAGAACCGTCATGCCAAAGGGTTCCCAGGGATCACCCAGGCGGCGGGCACCCAGTGCCAAAAACTGCTCACGGGAAAGCCCCAACTGATCCCAATAGTGGGCAAAGAAGGAATCCATCAGGTCAGCCGAGAACACATCATGTCCAGCCGGAACAGGGGTATGGGTGGTGAAAACGCAGCGATCGCGCACGGTTGCTTCAATGTCATAGAAGGACTTGCCCGTCTTCTGAATCTCCATCCGCGCCACTTCCAGCAGACAGAATGCGGCGTGTCCTTCATTCAGGTGATAGACTCCCGGTTCAATGCCCAGGGCTTGTAACGCACGGACACCACCAATTCCCAGCACCACTTCTTGGGCAATCCGCGTTTCCTGATTGCCCCCATACAAGTGCCCAGTCAGCCAGCGATCGATGGGATCATTATCTTCCCGGTCGGTGTCGAGCAGGTAGAGGGCTACTCGCCCCACCTGGACACGCCAAATTTGAATTTTGACCATCCGGGCACGAACCCGCAGTTCAATGGTGATCGGTTCGCCGTGGGCATCCTTGATCAGTTCCACAGGCATTCGGTCGAACACATTGTCTGTATAGTAGTCTTCCTGCCAGCCAGCCCGGTTTAGTCGCTGGTGGAAGTAGCCCTGCCGGTAAAACAGCCCCACACCAACCATCGGTACGCCCAGGTCAGAGGCAGACTTGAGGTGATCCCCTGCCAAAATGCCTAAGCCACCAGAGTAAACCGGCAACGATTCATGCAGCCCAAACTCAGCACAGAAGTAGGCGACTGGATGGTCCTTAGAAATCTGAGGAGCGACCCGACTTGCCCAGGTGTCGTTGGCATCCATGTAGCGGTCAAACTCTCCCGCTAGCGCCTTCACCCGTTTGAGGTAGTAGGGGTCAATTGACAGTTGAGTCAGGCGTTCGTAGGAAACCGTTTCTAGCAGAACTACGGGATTGTGTCCACAGCGGTCCCACTCATCGGGATTGATGGTTTCAAATAGCGAAACCTGGTCAGACGCCCAGCACCACCAGTAGTTGTATGCCAGATCCGCCAATCGCTTGAGCGATCGCGGCAATTTGGCACGCAGGTGTTCAGCCGGTGTCGAAGCAAATGTATTCACCATATCAGCAGAAATTCCTGGAATAACTGAATCGGACTCTGGATAAATCGGAAAGGATGGAACAGCACAGATAATTCACGCTTTTCCAGAGGCTCAGACCGCAACTTTCTCGAAGATGTACAGGATGTTTTTGAGAAAAAGCTGTCTAATTCTACACAATGGTTCTAGATTGCCTCTATTTGGAGAACAGGCAGGATTTTTTTAACAATCTTTGAAGCTCTTTAAGAATTTTGCTAAGAAAATTTACCTTACCTACCACCTCCTATGCCTCCTCTGTCACATCGTGGCATTCTCCAGGTAGCATTAGTTAGCATCAGTAACGTGCTGTTAAATCTTCCTAAAGAGCTGATTAACGTGCCCATCTAAGACGGGGCGGCTGTTTCACGCTTGGGAGTACGTTTTTGCGATCGCATCCACTCACTAGATTGTCGGAATCTGCAAACCTATGGAACCTGCCCTGAGTCACTATGGCAACGAAATGTCTCGCCTGACCGGAGTTCGGGCGATTATGAAAGACATTAATGAGACTTTACGAGCCGGGGCAGGGCAGGATCTGATCAATCTGAGTGCAGGGAATCCCCTGATCCTGCCAGAAGTAGAGCAACTATGGCGGGACTGTACCGCCGACTTGCTCGCCAGCCCAGAATATGGTGAGGTTGTCTGTCGTTACGGGGCAAGCCAGGGATATCAGCCATTGGTGGAAGCGGTAGTTAATGACTTTAACCAGCGCTATGGGCTGGCTTTAAGCGATCGCAACATTCTGATCACACCCGGTAGTCAAAGCCTTTATTTCTATGCCGCCAATGCCTTCGGTGGCTATACCAGCAGTGGCACACTGAAAAAAATTGTGCTTCCCCTCAGTCCCGACTATACCGGCTATGGCGGCGTGACCCTCACGCCTGAAGCACTGGTTGCCTATAAGCCGTTTCTCGACATTGATGCCCCGGCTCACCGATTCAAATACCGCCCCGACTTCAGCCAACTGGAAATTGACGAGACGACCGGCGGTGTCCTTTTTTCCCGCCCCTGTAACCCGACGGGCAATGTCCTGACTGATGATGAGGTGAAAAAAATCGCAGGGCTGGCGGTTCCTTACGATATTCCGGTCTTCATTGACTCTGCCTATGCTCCGCCCTTTCCGGCACTGAACTTTACAGAGATGGAGCCTATGTTTGGCGGCAACATCATCCACTGTATGAGTCTGTCCAAAGCAGGGCTACCTGGCGAACGAATTGGAATTGCGATCGGAGACGAGCACGTGATTCAGACGCTGGAATGCTTCCAGACAAATATGTGTATTCACTCGCCCCGCTATGGGCAGGCGATCGCCGCCCGTGCTATCCGCTCCGGTGCCCTGGCAGACATTGCTGCCAACGTCATTCGCCCCTTCTACCAAAAAAAGATCAATATCATCGAACACACCCTCGACCAGACCATGCCCGATGACCTGCCCTGGTTCCTGCACCGAGGCGAAGGTGCTATTTTCACCTGGCTCTGGCTAAAAGACCTCCCCATGACTGATTGGGAACTTTACCAGGAGTTGAAGCAAGTGGGCGTGATTGTCGTCCCTGGTAGTTCCTTCTTCCCCGGACTACGGGAAAATTGGGAACACACCCACCAGTGCATTCGGATTAGCCTGACGGGCAGTGATCAGGAGATTGAGACGGGGATGAAGCGGCTGGCAGAGGTCGTGAAGACGGTTTACCAGCGAT
Source organism: Kovacikia sp. CALU 1929 (assembly GCF_056784235.1). Taxonomy (NCBI): domain Bacteria; kingdom Bacillati; phylum Cyanobacteriota; class Cyanophyceae; order Leptolyngbyales; family Leptolyngbyaceae; genus Kovacikia; species Kovacikia sp. CALU 1929. The sequence goes on along the minus strand of NZ_JBXBCF010000077.1, from coordinate 7,830 downwards.
CGGTGGTGAGGAGATGAGAAAGGAAGGGAGCAGAGAGGCAGAAGGGCAGAGGGACAGAGGGGAAAAGGTTGACATACACCCAACAACCAATACCCAGTCCCCAACACCTGACACCGAGTTCATCGAAATTGGTAAAATCGTCGCTCCCCAGGGCTTAAAGGGTGAACTACGGATCTACCCTGACTCAGATTTTCCAGAGCGGTTTCTGGAGCCGGGAACACGCTGGCTACTGCCACCGGGACAGAAAAAACCGCAATCTATTGAGTTGATCGGTGGAAGATATTTAGATGGAAAGGGGATGTATGTTATCCAATTAGCAGGCGTGGATGATCGCACCCAGGCAGAGGCATTACGGGGAGCAACATTGCTGGTTCCATCCGGCGATCGCCTCCCTCTGGAGGAAGACGAGTTCCATGTCCTGGATCTGATTGGTTTAGAAGTCTTTGACCAGACAACCCAAACCCTGATTGGTAAAGTCATCCAGATCTTTTCGGCAGGAAATGATTTGTTGGAAGTCGAGCGACTGCCTGCCCCAGAAGCCTCTGGAAAGAAACCCCAGACTGTTCTGATTCCCTTTGTCAAAGCGATCGTCCCAGTCGTCGATCTTGTTCAACGCCGAATTGAAATTACCCCCCCTCCAGGACTGATCGAATCATGAATATGGAATAGTTGAGAGTTAGCCAGCAGTGCATCTTTAAGGTTTAAATTTGTATCAATTGCTAATTTGTCCCTGAAACAGATTACTGAGAAATGAGTGTTGATTATTTCCTTTTCCGCGCTTCTCCTAGTAAAGACAATCAAACAATGATGCAGGAGCTACTCCCCTTTGGTAGCCAGGAAGAAGTTCTTCAACGTCTCTGTTCTTCTCCAGGATTCAAACCTTCTACTAAGAAACGAATCAATAACGATAAATCCTGGGCTTTTGTTACTTATTGCTATTCTTATGTAGATAGAGAGGGCAGGGAAATCGAGTTTGCTTTGCAAGGAGATCCTGTAGACTGTATTTCAGTTAACCGAGCTTACAAAGAGGATTTCTTGCCAATTACTCATGTTTTAACTGAATCTTGCTCCATTTGAGATCATGGATATTGATGGTGAGTTTGTTAGTCCTGATGAACTCTCATATTCCTTTAGTGATTGGACTCAGGAAAATTACAAAAACAACAGTCTTTGAAGTCATGAGAGTAATAGCTGCATAAACAACCAAATAGACTAATCAGGCTAACAAGCCCCAACAACTGACAAGCAATAATTGATGATGTGGATACAAAAGTGGGAACGCCGCTGATGGCGATCACTAACTGCTCCTCGACCCCTCACTCCATGAAACCCTACAAGCTGATTCCCATCCAGGAATGCGGCGAACCGCTGCTGCCGATTCCACCAGACATATTTGCCTTCGTGTTGCCCCATCCCTACGCAAAAGTGGGCGCTCCCTACGGTGATAAATCCCCTTTCTACCTGCGCGAGAGTGTTCTCAATCGTTTGATTGCCGCTCAGAAAGCTTTACAGGAAAGACAGTTCGGATGGCGAATTCAAATTTTTGATGCCTACCGTCCGATCGCCGTCCAACAGTTCATGGTGGACTATACCTTTCGAGAAATTGTCCAGGCACAGGGGTTATCCCTAGATTCCCTGACGGAAGAACAGTGCCAGCAGATTTGGGAGCAGGTGTACGAGTTTTGGGCAGTGCCCAGCCAAGACCCGGCGACCCCACCTCCCCACAGTACTGGCTCGGCGGTGGATGTCACCCTGGTAGATGACACGGAACAACCCGTAGAGATGGGATCACCGATTGATGAACTTTCTCCCCGCTCCTTTCCCAACCATTTCGCTGATGCCAAGACTTTCCAGGAGCAGCAGTATCATCAGTACCGTCAACTTTTACGGGAAGTGATGATGAGGGCTGGCTTTCAGCCGCACCCGAACGAATGGTGGCACTTTTGCCTGGGCGATCAGATGTGGGCATGGCTGGTAAACCAGCAAGATCCGGCAAAGGGCGCGATCGCTCGTTATGGGGCTGTTAAATGTTCAAGAGTTGTTGTTTCATGAAGAGATTGCCGCATCCTACAAAGAATTACACCTCCCACTTACTGAAATTGAACAAAGAGTGGAGTAGGTTGAGTCTTTTGGAAGGTGAGCAAACCTTGAGCCATGATAAAACCACAAGTTAGACAGTCTTCATTTCCCCATCACAAACAGGTGTGATTTTTCTTGAGCCACCCCTGATTTTGGGTATCCAAATTCCTATTTCAAATGCTTGATTGTGGAGCGCTTCAAAAGCTCCAACTGTACAGACATTCAGTTGAAAACTATTCTTTGCATCAACGTATAACACGAATTCACTATTTTCTCGATCAGGTATGCCCCCTAAATGAAATGCAGTTGATTGATTTGGGTTGGGAATACTGAAACAAACCCATTTTCCTACGTCAAGCCGAGCAAAAAGCGATTCCAGACTAGTTGGCTGATGCAGTTGTTGCTGTATCTGCTGCCCCATCGCAGTTTGAGAAATGGCAGAGCGTGACAAACCTGGATTAATGAGATCACTGGCAGCATATAAACTCACAGAAAGAGTGAATCCTAACTGAGCCAAAAACAAATGTTTTCTGGACATGAATCAGTACATCTCCTTGCATTAGGATGACCAGAATTTAGCTGATTTCAATTTGCTGTTTTTGAGTCAGACACATTGCAATACCTTTCTCGTAATAGGCGGTTTCGTTAATAAAAACTGGGTAAACGGTTGAGTCTCCTTGATAGGCGATCGCTACCCCATCAAAGGTTAGAAACATCGGATCGCCAGGGTTCAAAGCCTCGTAATCTTTGAACTGAATTTGGGGATGAATCATGGCTAAAATTTCACCATCTTCATCTTTGGGATAGTCAACCGCACCAACATACTGATAAAGAGTGAAGGATGTTTTTTCAACCGCAATACGACCACTGTTGTACTGTTCTAAATAGTCCAAAATCGTATAGATTAATGTCTCAGTTTTTTGGAAAAGCTCTGCGTGGAGAGTTCCATGGGCGACTGAACCGACCTCAATCCCAACACGATATTTAGCAATCGATCGCAATGAATCCTGATTCCGTCCAGAGGCATAGGAACTGTAGACTTTGAGCGCAGGTTCTAACCGACTTAAATAGGTTGCCAGGTTTAGCGTGAAAGCATTAAGAGTGTCCAGAATTAGCATTAGCCCTGCATTAGAAGTGGTGCCATGCTGATCAATAATGAAATCTACAGGTGTTCGTCCTGCTTGCCCAAATTCACTGCGGATTTCTTCAGCTCGTTGAATTTCGTATTTAAGATTGGCTGCTTTTTCTATCTCTTGAAACGCAAAGCAACGGTTCAAATCTTCATCTATGTAGCGTACACCGGCTGCTATAGCTTTAGGGTTTCCCAGAAGAGTAATTGTTTCAAAACTGGGTCTACGAATTAGATCGAGACATCGCTCAAACTTCCTAATTGCGTATACCCCAATCAATTCATTACCGTGCGTTCCACCCACAATCAATACACGTCTAATCTTGCTCATGTCCCTCACCCTTAAATTTCGGTAAGTTATGACTAAGCTTTTTGCTTAGATGACCACAGCATATAGGAGGTAAAAATGATAGGATTGCCATTATTGGCATTGATGTATGACTAAATCGTCATAGTGCTTATGAAGTCTGTAAGGTGGCGTGAGCTTGAGTTTCGGCATCTGGAGTATGCGATCGCGGTGAAAAAGCACCAGGGGTTTCTCCAGGCGGCGATCGCCCTAGGGCTTGATCAAGGCTTTTTGAGTAAACAAATCCAGCGACTGGAAGCAAGGTTAGGCTTTGACCTCTTCGATCGCACTAGCCGTCCCTTGGGATTAACGGATACTGGACAAGCTTTCCTGGAGGAAGCGGGTCAAATCTTGACTCGAATGCAGCAAGCAGTTGAACTCGCCCAGGAAACTCACGCAGGACAACGGGGTCGCTTGAATGTAGGAATCAATACCTCAATTGCCAACAGTCAGTTACCTGCCATTCTGCAAACCTTTCGTAGCCAGTTTTCAAATGTAAATTTAGTCCTGTACGAACTGGCTTCCTATGAACAAATCAAACAGTTAAAAACCCATCAAATTGATATTGGCTTCTTCCATAAACACAACTTGCAAGATTTCATTAGTGGCGGCAGCGACACTTTTTCAGTCACGCCAATCCTCCAGGAAACCCTCGTCGTTGTTCTACCCAAAAATCATCGTTTTGCTAGCCAATCAAGCGTTTCTCTGGCACAGCTTAACGGCGAACGATTTGTCCTGCCGCCACGCACCCTGCTGTATGGCTTACGCGATCAAATTGATCAATTTTGCATTAGAGCTAACTGTAAGCCGATTGTTGTTCAAGAAGCCGCCTGGATTACAACCGTGTTGAGTCTGGTTGCTGGAAATTTAGGTGTTTCACTGCTGCCATCTAATGTGAAAGATCTTAAACGGACTGGCGTAGTTTACCGCGATATTCAGGAACCATCTCCAATTCTGGAAATTGTTGCGGTCTGGCAGTCTGGTAACAGTTCAGCGGTTCTAAAAAGCTTTCTCAGTACTGTTAAATCTTAACCGCAGTGATACAGACCCAGCATTAAGTAACGAGGTTCATCAGGGGCAAATACTCCCCATCCACTTCAAAAGACGGTATGACAAATAGCCCTCACGACTGACTACGAGCAATCCACTCAATTACCTGATGACCGAGACGGGTTCCTTCTAGGCGATCGATCTCTCGCACTCCGGTGGGGCTGGTAACGTTTACCTCAGTCAGATAGCCCCCAATGACATCAATACCCACAAATACCAGTCCATCTCGCCGCAGGGTTGGAGCCAGTTGGGTACAAATTTTCCGTTCCCGTTCAGTGATTTCGGTTTGGGCAACCCTGCCGCCCACTGCCATATTGCCCCGAAACTCGTTGCCCGTAGGAATGCGATTGACCGCGCCAATCGGTTCGCCATTTAGCAGAATGATGCGCTTATCTCCCTCTTTGGCAGCAGGCAGGTAAGTCTGCACCATCACGGGCACCTGCCCCTGAAACGTACTAATTTCGATCAGGGAATTGAGATTGCGATCGCCCCTCTCTAAAAACAGAATTCCTTCTCCCGCCTTGCCTCCCAGCGGTTTCAGGACAGCCATTCCCTTTTCTTCGACAAATTCCAGAATCACCTGCTTACTCTGGCTAACAATGGTTTCGGGAATTGCCTCTGTGAATTGGAGGGCATACATCTTTTCGTTTGCCGCCCGAATTCCCTGGGGAGAGTTGACGACTAGCGTCTTCGCCGGATCAATGTAATCCAGAATGTAAGTGGCGTAGAGGTAGGGCACCGTCACTGGTGGATCTGTCCGCATAAACACGGCATCCATCTCTTCTAAAGACAGACGCACCTGCTGCTCCAGCACAAACCAGGGATTTGCCGCTATCCATCGCCCCTCAATTAGCTGCACTGGAAAAAGTTGAACTCGTTGCAGCAGGGCAAACGCCTTACCCTTTGCCACACTGAGTTGATTTGCCTGAGTAATCCAGACTTCGTGACCCAATTCTTGAACGGCTTCCATCAGCGCCACACTAGTATCATGACCAGGATCAAGGCGCTGAATGGGATCAATGATGAATGCAAATTTCACAGGATGGGAGGGGAGTCAGTGGTGGGTGGTCAGTAGTGAAATAAACGGTAAATAGGTAATGGGGTTAGATGGCAATGACCAATGACCAATAACCAAGAACCAACATATTAGCTTGCTTGTAACAGGGGATCTAATTTCCCGTTGGAATTGAGGGCATAGAGGTCATCACAGCCGCCCACATGCTGATCGTTGATGAATATTTGGGGCAGGGAACGCCGTCCGTTTGCCCGTTTAGCCATTTTTGCCCGTGCGGCTTCATCGCCATCAATGCAGTATTCAGTGTACTCAACCCCTTTCTTGTCAAGCAGCCCCTTAGCTCGAACGCAGAAGGGGCACATACTCCAGGTGTAAATTTCAACGTTGGCAGTCATAGTTCTTAACATTTAGCATCTAGACTTATTCTAGACTGCCTGGAGGAATTGGGTATCGGTCAGGCTGTTGTTGGTTGTTAGTTTTTAGTGGTTAGAAAGTCAACCTAAAACCAACAACTAACATCCAGTCCGCCTATAGCCTGTTCTACTGCCGAACTCCATCATTTTCAATTGCCGTGAAGCTATCACTGGGAAACAGCCCCAGCCAGGGATCGGAATTGGGGGTGAGAAAGAGTTGGGCATAGACCCGCTCGTTGAGTACTTCCACATCGCTGATTGAGCTATCCTGCACAAACCATTGGTGGATCTGGTTATGGAGCAGGTATTCGTTTCTAACCGTGTCCAGGGCGATCGCCGCTTCCAGATTGTTGACCAGCGATCGCAAATCTGTTGCAGAAGCAGGGTGATTAGAGGAAACCTTTTTGGCTCGAATCAGTGCCATGCTGTTTGGGTCTAAGCGGGCATCGGCAGCATGAACCTGAGCCAGTTTGGTCCAGGTCGGCTGGTCGGTGATTTCCGCCAGGGTTTGCTGATTTTGGGAAGCGGTGGACTGGAGCGAGCGAATCAGTGGTCTCTCAGTAACCATTTTGGTAAATGCCACTACCCCAGCTTCTTCGGCAGTGGGGGCGGGGCTAGAGGTGCCTGGTACCGAGTTCAATTGGGCAGAGACGGAAATTCCCATTTGGGAAAGCTCGGTAGCCCATTGAGTTTGAATGGTAGTGAGGCGATCGCGATGGTACTGGCGTAGAAAGGTCTCCTGCTCTTCACCTGGCTGTTTCTGGCTAAATTCCTTTGCAGTCTGCTCTGCCCGCTGTAACTGACGCAGAAAGGCTTGAGGACCATATAACCCCGGCAGTGCCTCAATCGGACGACCATTTGCGTCCAGAATGTAGTGAATGCTATTGCCCGTGATCGTGCGTTCCAGCTTGCGTCCATCCCCAAAGTCTATAGTGACTTTTGGCACCGGGCGGACAGACTGCCAGTGGAGAATGTAGCGATCGCGCAAAAATTTGGAAATCTCAGCGTTGGGATACAACGCTACCCGGAAAAAGCGGCTGTTCGCGCAACTCAAATCTTGATCTAGCCTGCCCAAAAGGCGCAAAGACAGAATCGGTTTGCCACTGGCTCTGGCAGCCGCTTTTGCCTGTTCCAGGTTGGTATGCCAGTAAAGGCGAGAGGCATAGCAATCCCGTTGCTGGCAAAGTTGATCCAGAGCAGACCGGAGGGGGGTGGAAGGTACGGTGCCGGGAGCCAGATCGCGGGCATAGAGTTTAAGGAATGTCTGCAACCCTTCAGGTCCCTGTTTTCGCAGGGTATTCGCCTGTTGGGAGAGGGTTGTCCCATCGACTGAAGATGCCTGGACAGGCAAGCCAGTGAAACCCAGACTGGCGATCGCTAGCCCGACCAGTAAAGCAGAAGGATTCCGTACCATAAATCTCCAGCAGGAAACAATTTTTTATTGTCCCAGCACGCTAGTCAAAACTACCCACTTTAGTGGGAGGCTTTAGCTGCTACACATTTTCCAGGGCTTCAGGCAGATTTGCAAAGATGGTAGCTTTGACAGAAACCATCATGGCAGAACCACGACGGGGAAGTCACACGGTTACACGGTTAACAGTCCATATCGTCTGGGTAACGAAGTATCGCTACGCGGTGCTCAAAGGTGAGATTCAACAGCGATGCCGGGAACTGATTATCCAGGTGTGTGACGCAGAAGATGTCACAATTCTCAAAGGAGCAGTCAGCAAGGATCATGTGCATCTGCATATTGAGTATCCGCCATCAAAATCAGTGAGCGACCTGGTCAAGCGGATGA